>DASZQQ010000112.1:0-4310 GCA_035549595.1 Caulobacteraceae bacterium | reverse complement strand
GGGGCGGCGGTGAAGCAGGCGGCCTACGACGTCCAGCGCCAGGCCTGGTCCCGGACCCTGGTCAACGACCCGCAAGGCCTGCTCGAACGCGTCAAGCTGGACTCGGCCCAGCTGTACCGGGCCGACGGCGAGCACCTGCGCCGGGTGATGCGCTCGGCGGCCGAGGCCCGGTCCGCCGGCGCGGACGGCGCGCGGCTCTCGCCGGTGGCGGTGCGCGGGCTCGCCCTGGCGGCCCTGGCCGTGCTCGGCCAGGCCGGCGACGACCAGGAGGCGCGGATCGAGCCGATGCTGATCGACGGCTCGGGCGTGAACTGCCTGCGGATGGCCAAGCTGAACCTGTTCCAGTGCATGGCCGTCGCCGGTCCGCAGTACGAGGACCTGTTCTGCACCGGCGAGCATGCGATGATGGAGACCGCCCGCTGCGTCGTCGCCGCCAGCGACACCGCCGCCGACGTGGCCCTCGCCTCCAACCGCCCCGACCCCGGCTACGGGTCCGAGCGCGAGTCGGTCGAACGCGGCTACGCGCCGATGCGCTGAGGCGTCAGCCGGGATCACTCCGGCGGCGGTGAGGCCCGAAGGGGGACCACGAAGCACACGAAGCACGCGAAGGGGCCGTGCGACGCGAAGCGGCGCGGCCAATCCCTTCAGCGGCG
This sequence comes from Caulobacteraceae bacterium, assembly GCA_035549595.1. GTDB lineage: Bacteria > Pseudomonadota > Alphaproteobacteria > Caulobacterales > Caulobacteraceae > Acaudatibacter. The sequence continues at coordinate 3,657 of DASZQQ010000112.1, read as the reverse complement.
GCGGGGTCGCGATCACCCGTCCCCCTTCGCGTCCTTCGCAGTCAGCGGACCAGAGGAGACGCGCTGTCGCGCGACGCTTACCCGAGCCCCTTCGTGTGCTTGGTGTGCTTCGTGGTCCAACCTTACGGCGCCGCCGACGACCCGCGAGGCGCCCGGCGAGCGCGGCGCCTACCGCTTCGTCGCCAGGTCCATGAACCGCTGCTGCAGGTCGCGGTCGGTCTTGAAGACGCCGGTGAAGCGGGTGGTGACCGTCGAGACGTGGCGGTGGCGCACGCCGCGGGTGGTCATGCACTGGTGCTCGGCGTCGATCAGCACCGCCACGCCGGCCGGGGCCAGGGTGTCGTTGATGGCGTCGACGATCTGCTGCGTCAGGGTCTCCTGGGTCTGCAGGCGGCGGGCGAAGATCTCCACCACCCGCGCCAGCTTGGAGAGGCCGACGACGCGGTTCGTGGGCATGTAGGCGACGCACGCCCGGCCCAGGAACGGGGCCATGTGGTGCTCGCAGTGGCTCTCGACCTCGATGTCGCGCAGGAAGACGATGTCGTCGTAGCCCTGCACGTCCTCGAAAGTCCGGTCGAGCTCCTTGGCCGGATCCTGGTGATAGCCGGAGAACCACTCCTCGAAGGCCTCGACCACCCGCTCGGGCGTGTCGATCACGCCTTCGCGCCGGGGATCGTCCCCGGCCCAGGCGATCAGGGTTCTCACCGCTTCCATGGCCTCCTCGCGGGAAGGCTTCCTCACGGCGTCAAGATCAACGTCGGCCGCGCCGACGAGGGTTCGGTCGCTGGAAATGGCGTCCATGTCTGGGGTTAAGGTCTTTCCAGGGCTGAGTTGCGCCGGAGCGAAGGCTCCGGAAATGACGCGTGCCACCCTTTCACGACGTATCGAAACAGGGCGCTCAAGGGCCGATGGTTTCGAGACCGTCGCTTCTGTATATGGGCCGGACGCCGCAGGCGGCAACCGTCACCTTACGTCAGAGCGCCATGAAGCTTCGCCTTTACGACACCATGGCCCGCGCCAAGCGGGACTTCGTTCCGATCAACCCGGAGCGGGTGACGATGTATGTCTGCGGACCGACGGTCTACAACTACGCCCACATCGGCAACGCCCGGCCCGTGGTGGCCTTCGACGTGCTGTTCCGCGTGCTGCGCCATCTCTACGGCGAGGACCACGTGGTCTTTGCCGCCAACGTCACCGACGTGGACGACAAGATCACCCAGAAGGCCGCCGAGGAAGGCGTGCCGATCGACGTGATCACCGCCCGCTACCTCGACACCTACCACGCCGACATGAGCGAGCTGGGCGCCCTGCCGGTGACCTTCGAGCCGCGCGCCACGCGGACCATGGACGCGATCATCGACATGATCGGGCGGCTGGTCAGGTCCAACTGCGCCTATGCCGCGGAGGGCCATGTGCTCTTCGACACCCAGGCCTACACCGACTACGGCAAGCTTTCCGGCCGCTCGATGGACGACATGATCGCCGGCGCGCGGGTGGACGTGGCCCCCTACAAGCGCCATCCGGCCGACTTCGTGCTCTGGAAGCCGTCCAAGCCCGGCGAGCCGGAATGGGAAAGCCCGTTCGGCCCGGGCCGGCCCGGCTGGCACATCGAATGCTCGGCGATGATCGAGCAGACCCTGGGCATGCCGATCGACATCCACGGCGGCGGCAACGACCTGATCTTCCCGCACCATGAGAACGAGCTCGCCCAGGGCATGTGCGCCGGCCACCACGGCGGCTACGCCAACTACTGGCTGCACAACGGCTTTCTGAACATGGGCTCGGAGAAGATGTCCAAGAGCCTGGGCAATGTTCAGCTGGTGCACGACCTCGTCACGCGCTGGCCGGGCGAGGCCCTGCGCTGGGCGCTGCTGGCCAGCCACTACCGCCAGCCGCTGGCCTGGACCGACGAGGTGATCGAGCAGGCCAAGACCTCGCTCGACTACCTCTACGGCGTGCTGCAGCGGGCCGCCGACGTCGAGGCGGCGCACACAGGCCCGTCGCAGGCGTTCCTCGAGGCCATGCTCGACGACCTCAACACGCCCAAGGCCTATGCCGAGCTTTTCGCCCTCGGCCAGGCGCTGGAGACCGCGGCGACGGCCGACAAGGCCAGGGCGAAGGGCGAACTGCTCGCGTCGGCCCAGCTGATCGGGTTCCTGCGCGCCCAGCCCGCGGCCTGGTTCCAGGGCGGCATGGACGTCGTCCTGAAGGACCGCGTGGAGAAACTGATCGCCGAGCGCGTCGCGGCCCGGGCCGCCAAGGACTGGGCCACCGCCGACCGCATCCGCGCCGAACTGACCGCCATGAACGTCGAGGTCATGGACAACGCCACCGGCGCGACCTGGAAGGTGAAGAGCTGATGGCGATCAAGGTCGAGCATCGCATCGGCATCCAGGCGCCGCCGGACGTGATCTGGGAGATCGTCGGCGACCTGTCGCGCTGGAAGGACTGGAACCCGCTCTACACCAGCGCAGAGGGGACGCTGGCGTTCGGGGCGACGCTGACGCTGACCCTGGTGCTGCCGGGGGGAAAGCCGCAGGTGATCAAGCCGGTGATCGAGAGCTGGACGCCCGAGGAACTGATCCACTGGCGCCTCTCGATGATGGGCGGGCTCGTCAAGTCGATCCGCTACATCGAGATCGAGAAGCTGACCGAGACCGGCTGCATCTTCTCCAACGGCGAGATCTTCGACGGCTTCATCGGCCGGCGGCTCCCCAAGCGCATGCGGCGCAACATCAAGGCCGGCTTCGAGGCCATGGGCGAGGCCGTGCGCACGCGCGCCGAGGCGGCGTGGCGGGCGAGGGCGCAAGGACCTACATAACGTCCGCTCTCCCTCGCGAACGCGAGGGCCCAGGTTTTTTCTGCAGGCGCCGCGCCCGACGATAAAACGCCTGGGTCTCGCTTTCGCGAGGAAGAGCGGGGTTCAGGTGAGACATGATCGACGACCTCTACTCCGCGAAGATCCTGGCCCTGGCCGCGAACATGCCGCGCGCCGGGCGCCTGGCCGCGCCGCAGGGGTCGAGCGAGAAGGTCTCGAAGCTGTGCGGCAGCCGGGTGACGGTCGACGTCGTCCTCGACGGCACGCGCGTGGCCGACTTCGCCCAGGACGTGAAGGCCTGCGCGCTCGGCCAGGCGGCCGCCGCTGTGCTGGGCGCCAACGTCCTCGGCGCCGAGGTTGAGGAAATCGAAAGGGCTAGAGACGCACTGCGTTCCATGCTTAAGGAGGGCGGCCCTCCGCCGGAGGGTCGATTTTCGGATCTCGCGATGCTGGCGCCGGTGAAAGACTATCCGCCCCGTCACACCTCGACGCTGCTGGCGTTCGAGGCGGCGGCGGAGGCGTGCCGGCAGGCCCTGGCGGGTAACACCACACGAACTAGCCGCGCCGGCGCGGCTTGATCGGCGCTTGAGCCGGGTGCGATAAGCCCCGCCTCGCCCGATCGCATCGAAACCCTCGCCGGCATGTCCTTCTACGCCCGCAGCGTCGCCTTCGCGCACCGCGCCTACAAGGTGATGCTCTCGCCATGGATCGGGCGCCAATGCCGCTTCCTGCCGACCTGTTCGGACTATGCGGCCGAGGCTCTGATCCTGCATGGGCCCGTTCGGGGCGGCTGGCTCGCCGCCCGGCGCCTGTGCCGATGCAATCCCTGGGGCGGATCG
>DASZQQ010000111.1:0-1610 GCA_035549595.1 Caulobacteraceae bacterium | reverse complement strand
CCGGCCACGCGGTCCAGGCCCCCGAGCATGCCGACGTCGTGGATTCCACGCGTCAGGCCCGCGCCGAGCAGGCGGATCACCATGTAGGACACGAAGAAGCCGATCAGAAGGGCCGCGACGTTTCCCGTCCAGGCCGGATGCAGCCAATGCCGTGCCAGGGGGCCGGTGAAGCGCAGCGAGAGCAGGGCGATGGCCACCGCCGCGGCGAAGGCGATCACGGTGGTCAGTTCGCGGACCGCGCCCCGCGCGAAGCCGATCAGGCCGGACACGGCCAGGATGGCGAGGGCGATCAGGTCGAACTGGGTCACGGCGACTCTAACTCCAATCGGCCTTGCCGATGCGCTCCACCGCCTCGGCCAGCCGCCTCACTCCGGTCACCGGCAGGGCCGAGCCCTCCGCGGCGCCGGTCGGCCCGAAGGCCCGGCCGAAGCCCAGCTTGGCCGCTTCCTTCAGCCGGCTTTCCATGCGGCTGACCGGCCGCACGTCGCCCGACAGGCTGACCTCGCCGAACACCACGCAGTCCTGCGGCAGGGGCTCGTCCAGGGCGGAGGAGGCCAGGGCCGCCGCCGCCGCGAGGTCCGCCGCGGGCTCCGACACGCGCAGGCCGCCGGCGACGTTCAAGTAGACGTCGCGCTGGCCGAAGCCAAGCCCGCAGCGCGCCTCCAGCACCGCCAGGACCATGGCCAGCCGCCCGGAATCCCAGCCCACCACCGCGCGCCGGGGCGTTCCATAGGCGGACGGCGCCACCAGCGCCTGGAATTCGACCAGAACAGGGCGCGAACCCTCGATACCGGCGAACACCGCCGCACCCGCGGCCCGCTGGCCGCCGTCGCCGAGGAACAGGGCCGACGGGTTGACCACTTCGCGCAAACCCGCGTCGCCCATCTCGAACACGCCGATCTCGTCGGTCGCGCCGAAGCGGTTCTTCGCCGCGCGCAGGATGCGGAAAGGATAGCCGCGCTCGCCCTCGAACGACAGCACCGCGTCGACCATGTGCTCGACCACGCGCGGACCGGCGATGGCGCCGTCCTTGGTCACGTGGCCGACCAGGACCACGGCGATCCCGCGTCGCTTGGCCAGGCGCACCAACTCGCCCGCCGCCGCCCGCACCTGGGTCACGGAGCCGGGACCGGCCTCGTGCATGTCGCTCCACATGGTCTGGATGGAGTCGATGACGACCAGGTCGAACGGCTCGCGCTTCAGGCCGTCGACGATGTCCCTGAGGTTGGTCTCGGCCGCCAGCTTCACGGGCGCTTCGGCCAGGCCCATGCGCCCGGCGCGCCCGCGCACCTGGTCCACCGCCTCCTCCCCCGAGATGTAGGCGCAGCGGACGCCCCGCGCGGCCGCCGAGGCGCACACCTGCAGCAGCAGGGTGGACTTGCCGACGCCGGGGTCGCCGCCGAGCAGGATGGCCGACCCTTGGGCCACGCCCCCGCCGCATACGCGGTCGAACTCGGCCACCCCGGTGATCAGGCGCGGCATGGCCTCGGTTTCGGACTGGAGGCCCTCGAAGTTCAGGCCGCGGGTCCGGGTCGCCTTGGACGGGGCCAGGGCGCCGGGCGGTCGGCTCTGCGTCTCCTCGACCAGGCTGTTCCAGGCGCCGCACGCGG
>DASZQQ010000110.1:0-13052 GCA_035549595.1 Caulobacteraceae bacterium | reverse complement strand
AGGCGGCGAGGTCGTCGATGGCGGGCGGCGTGATCAGATAGAGGCGGCAGGCGTCGGACATGGGCGCTTCCCTAACCCGACGGCGGGCCTACCGCCACAGCAGCGCTCTGAGGACATAGGCCGCGAAGGCCGTGGTCGCGGCGCCGGCGACGGCGAGGGCGGCGAACCAGGCCAGGCGCTTCCACAGCGGCGTTTGCGGCGCGCCGGGCGCCGGCGGGCCCTCAATGATAGCCGGCATCGGCGCTCTTGCCGCGGAAGATCCAGTAGACGTAGGCGGTGTAGCCCAGGATCAGCGGCAGCAGCGGGCCGGCTCCGGCGAGCATGAAGCCGAGCGCGCCCGGGTCGTTGGCCGCCCGGCGGAAGTCCACCGCATAGGGGACGATGTTGGGGAAGAAGCTGACTGCCAGGCCCACGTAGCCGGAGACGAATACCAGAGCCGCGCCGACGAAGGGCAGGCCATGCCGGCGCGTCAGAAGCCCCCAGCCCAGCAGCGCCAGGCCGGCCGTCCCCAGGGCCGGGATCGCGAGCCTCGGGCCCAGGCGATCCAGGTCGAGGCCGGCGTCGGTGAACCCCCAGCGCTCGGTGATCGCCGGATGCACGATCCACGTGGCCAGGCTGACCGCCAGCAGCAGGACGGCGACCAGCGAGCCGCAGACGAACGCCCAGTGGCGCGCGTCGCCGTGCAGGGCGTAGCGGCTCTTCAGCACCAGCCAGGCCGCGCCCAGAAGGGCGTAGCCGGCGACGAGGCCCGCCGCCACCAGCAGGCTGTAGGGCGTCAGCCAGTCGAACGGCCCGCCGGCGAAGGCCTCGCCGCGCACGGCGACGCCCTGGATGAAGCCGCCCAGCACCAGCCCCTGGGCCAGGGTCGCGACCAGGGAGCCGCCGGCGAAGGCGGCGGTCCAGAACGCCTTGCCGCGCTTGCGCCCGTGCAGGCGGAACTCGAAGGCGACGCCGCGCAGGATCAGCGCCAGCAGCATCAGCATCACCGGCAGGTAGAGGGCCGGCATCAGGATCGAGTAGGCGAGGGGGAAGGCCGCCAGCAGGCCGCCGCCGCCCAGCACCAGCCAGGTCTCGTTGCCGTCCCAGTAGGGGGCGATGGCGTCCATCATGGCGTCGCGGTCGGCCGGGGAGCGGGCCAGCGGGAACAGGATCCCCACGCCGAGGTCGAAGCCGTCGAGCAGCACGTACAGCAGCACCGCGACGGCGATCAGCCCGGCCCAGATCAGCGGCAGGTCCAGGGTCATGCGCTCTCCGCTCCCGGCTCGGGCGGCAACGCCGCCATCGGCGTGCCGGGCGGACGCTCGATTTCAGACGCGACCGCCTCCGCCGCGGGACCGACGGCGATCAGGCGCAGGATGAAGAGGGCGCCGGCGCTGAACACCAGGGCGTAGACGACGAGGAAGCCGGTGAGCGAGGACGACACCTGGCCGGCCCCGACCGGAGAGGCCGCCTGCGCCGTCCTCAGCACGCCGGTCACCACCCACGGCTGGCGGCCGACCTCGGCGACGATCCAGCCGCAGATGACGCAGACGAAGCCGGCCGGGCCCATGGCGATCGCCGCGCGCAGGAAGAGGCGCGAGCGCTCCGGTCCGCCTCGCCACCAAAGCCACGCGCCCCAGAGCCCGAGCCCGATGGTGGCCAGGCCCAGCCCGACCATGATCCGGAACGCCCAGAACACGGGGAACACCGGCGGGCGGTCGGGCGCGGGCGCATCCTTCAGGCCTTTGACCACGGCGTCCGCGCTGCCGGCGGTGATCCAGCTGCCGGCCTCGGGGACCGAGAGCTCGAAGCGGTTCGAGGCCGTCGCCCGGTCGGGCCAGGCGATGATGTGGAAGGCCTGGTGCGCCTTGGTGTCCCAGAAGCCCTCGATGGCCGCCAGCTTCATCGGCTGGACCTCGCGCACCTGCTTGCCGGCGGCGTCGCCGACGTAGAGCTGCAGCGGTGCGACGAGGGCGAACATGCCGATCGCCATGCGAAGGGCGATCCGCGGCTCCTCCTGGCGGTCGTCCTTCAGCAGGCGCCAGGCCGACGCCGCGCCGACGACCAGCGACGTCGTCAGATAGGCCGCCAGCACCATGTGCGCGAACCGCAGCGGGAAGGTCGGCGAGAAGATCACTCGGCCCCAATCCACCGCCGCCAGCCGCCCGTCGGCATGGGTGGCGAACCCGGACGGGTCCTGCATCCAGCTGTTGGCGGAGATGATCCAGAAGGCCGAGACCAGGGTGCCGAGGGCGACGATGCAGGTGGCGGCGAAGTGCAGGCCAGGGCCCACCCGCTTCCAGCCGAACAGCATCACGCCCAGGAACGAGGCCTCCATGAAGAAGGCGGTCAGGACCTCGAACGCCAGCAGCGGCCCGATCACCGGCGCGGCGACGCGCGAGAAGACGCTCCAGTTGGTCCCGAACTCGTAGGACATGACCACGCCGGAGACGACACCCATGCCGAACGACAGGGCGAACACCTTCAGCCAGAACAGATAGAGCGTTTTGAACGCCTCGCGCCGGGTGGCGAGCCAGGCGCCTTCGAGCACGGCCAGGAAGCTTGCCAGGCCGATGGTGAAGCTGGGGAAGATGATGTGGAAGGCGATGGTGAAGGCGAACTGCAGCCGCGACAGCAGGAGCGTATCGACATCCATGGCGCCAGCCTAACGCCGTTCGGCCGACCGTGCGACGAAAACTCTCAGTTGCGAATGAATTGCATTTGCGTCGGACTCTGCTATATCCGTATCGACTTCCCAACAGGGGCGCTGCGCTCGGCCATGTACGTCTGCAACTGCAATGGCATCCGCGAACGCGAGGTCCGCGCGGCGATCGACGCCGGCGCGCGCCGGCCCGTCGAGGTGTTCAAGGCGCGCGGCTGCGCGCCGCAGTGCGCCAAGTGCGTGTGCGACATGCGCCGCATGATCGACGAGACCCGCGAGGCCCTGCGCTACGCCGCCGAATAGGCGTTCCCTGGGGCGCCACGCCGTAGCAACCTGCCTTTGCGAAAGCCTTGGAGGCCGCCATGCAGGGCGACAAGGCGATCATTGCGCTGCTCAACAGCGTCCTAACCAACGAGCTGACGGCGGTGAACCAGTATTTCCTGCACGCCAGGATGTACGAGAACTGGGGCTTCCGCCGGCTCGGCCGCATCACCTACGAAGAATCGATCGGCGAGATGAAGCACGCCGACAAGCTGGTGAAGCGGATCCTGTTCCTGGAGGGGCTGCCGAACCTCCAGGACCTGCACAAGCTGAAGATCGGCGAGACCGTGCCCGAGGCCCTGGGCGCCGACCTCGCCGTCGAGACCGCCGGCCGCACGACCCTGGTCGCCGGCGTCGCCCAGTGCGAGGCCGCGCGCGACTTCGTCAGCCGCGAGATTCTCGCAGAGATCCTCGTCGACACCGAGGAGCACATCGACTTCCTCGAGACACAGCTCTCCCTGGTCGCCTCGCTCGGCGAGCAGAACTACCTGCAGAGCGCGCTCGGCGAGCTCGAGGGCGGCTGAGCCCACGACGGGGGGAACCCGCGCCGACCCTTGCTGTTACCTCCGGCGACACCGCAACGGGAGGCGACGATGGCCGACGGATCGCGCGGGCGCGGGGCGGGCGTGCAGGGGCTGCTGAGCCTGGGCGACCGGACGGCGAGCCACCTCGTGCTAGGGGTGGCCCTGACCGCCGGCGCCGTGCTGGCGAGCCGCCTCCTGGCCGCGCGCAGGGGCCACGCCCTCGACGCCGAGGCCGGGGAGTCCGGTCCGGCGCCTCGCCGCGCGCCGGCGGTGCTGGGCGTGCTCTGGCCGCCGCTGTTCATGGCCCTGACGGTATCGGGCCTTCGGGTCTGGAACGCCCCGCCCGGCCGCAGCCGCACGCGCGCCCTGACCCTCTGGAGCCTGATCCAGGGCTTCAGCGCCCTGTGGATGTCGGTGGGGCCGCGGCGCCTCGGCGGCCAGCTGGCGGTCGGGGTCGCCACCCTCGGCGCGGCGGCCGCCTACGCCCTGCAGGCGCGCCGCATCGACGCCCCGGCGGTCAACCTCGCCGCGCCGTACCTGGGCTGGATCGGCTTCGCCAATGTCGCCACGGAGGAACTCTGGCGCCGCGACCCGGGCTCCACGGTGCACTGAGCCACTCCCTCCCCTTCACGGGGAGGGACAGGCCGCGCAGCGGCCAGGGTGGGGAAGTGTCGGGCAGGACGAAGCGCCAACCGGATAGCGGGGGAACGCGTCACGCTTCCCCACCCTGTCGGCTTCGCCGACTTTCCCTCCCCATGAAGGGGAGGGAGGTGCTCAGTCCTACTCGGCCGCGACGCGGGTTGCGCCGAACTTCGGCGACAGCTCGCCCGAGGCGTAGCGCTTGGCCATGGCCGACATCGGCAGCGGGCGGATCTTGTCGGCCCAGCCGGCCGTGCCGAACTCCTCGAAGCGCTGCTTGCAGACCGCCCGCATCGCCTCCATCGCCGGCTTCAGGTACTTGCGCGGGTCGAACTCGCCGGGGGTCTCGGTCAGGACCTTGCGGATGGCGCCGGTCATGGCCATGCGGTTGTCGGTGTCGATGTTGATCTTGCGCACGCCGTGCTTGATGCCGCGCTGGATCTCCTCGACCGGCACGCCCCAGGTCTGGGGCATCTTCCCGCCGTACTTGTTGATGATGTCCTGCAGCTCCTGCGGCACCGACGACGAGCCGTGCATGACGAGGTGGGTGTTGGGCAGGCGCCGGTGGATCTCCTCGATCACGTGCATCGCCAGAACCGCGCCGTCGGGCTTGCGGCTGAACTTGTAGGCGCCGTGGCTGGTGCCCATGGCGATGGCGAGCGCGTCGACCTCGGTGGCGCGAACGAAGTCCACCGCCTGGCCCGGATCGGTCAGCAGCTGGTCGTGGCTGAGCTTGCCCTCGGCGCCGTGGCCGTCTTCCTTCTCGCCCATGCCGGTCTCGAGGCTGCCCAGCACGCCAAGCTCGCCCTCGACGCTGGCGCCGACCCAGTGGGCCATGTCGACCACGCGGCGGGTGACGCCGACGTTGTAGTCGTAGTCGGCCGGGGTCTTGCCGTCGGCCTTCAGCGAGCCGTCCATCATCACGCTGGTGAAGCCGTACTGGATCGCCGTGGCGCAGGTGGCTTCGTTGTTGCCGTGGTCCTGGTGCATGCACACCGGGATCTGCGGATAGAGGTCGACGAGGGCGTCGATCAGCTTGGCCAGGACGACGTCGTTGGCGTACTGCCGCGCCCCGCGGCTCGCCTGGATGATCACCGGCGCGTTGCAGGCCTCGGCGGCCTCCATGATCGCCAGGCCCTGTTCCATGTTGTTGATGTTGAAGGCCGGCACGCCGTAGCCGTTCTCGGCCGCATGGTCGAGAAGCTGCCTCAGAGTGATACGGGCCATGGTCGTCTTTCCCTTTTCTTGGCGCGCAGAGTAGGTCCCGCCGCGCGTCCATGCAAAGTACGGTCCTAAGGAATGGGGACCCCGGGGAGTTCCCGGGGATCGAGGTCGGCGCCGTAGTCGACGCCGCCAAGGCCGAAGCCGAAGATGCGCAGGAAATCGGCCCGGAAGCCGGCGAGATCGGCCAGCTGCGGCAAGGTCTCGGTCGAGACCAGCGGCCAGCGGCGCTTGACCTCGGCCTGCACCGGCTCCGACAGCTCCCAGTCGTCGAGGCGGATGCGGCCGGAATCGTCAAGACCGGGGCCGGGGTTCGCCAACCGGGTGCGGAACAGCCGGTCGATCTGCTCGATCGGGCCCTCGTGCAGGCCCATTGCCTTCATCACGTGGAACAGGACGACGCCGTAGAGCGGCACCACCGGGATCGCCGAACTGGCCTGGGTGACCACCGCCTTCAGGGCGACGACGCGGGCGGCGTCCTCGCCGTGGCGGGCGCGGATCGCCGCGGCGGCGCGGTCGACGTCCTCCTTGGCCTTGCCGAGGGTGGCCTTCCAGTAGATCGGCCAGGTCAGCTCCGAGCCGATGTAGGTGTAGTTCAGGGTGCGGAAGCCCGGCGCCAGGACGCCGGCCTTGTCCAGGGCCTCGATCCAGCGCTCCCAGTCCTCGCCGCCCATGACCTTGACGGTGGCGGCGGTCTCTTCAGGCGTCGCGGGGGCGAGCTCGGTCTCGGAGACCTCGCCGGTGTCGGTGTTCAGCGTCTTGACCCTGACCGGGGCGCCCAGCGGCTTGATCGCCGAACGCCAGGTCTCGCCGGTGCGCGGGTCGGTCCGGACCGGGGCGGCCATGGAGTAGACGACGAGGTCGGCCTGGCCCATGGCCTCGCGCACCGCCTGCGCCGTGCGCTCCTTCATCTCGTCGGAGAAGGCGTCGCCGTCGAGGGTGACGGCAGCGAGGCCCGCGGCCGCCGCTTCGCGCTCGAAGGCGCGGTTGTTGTACCAGCCGGCGGTGGCGGTCCTGGTCTCCGACGGGGCCTTCTCGAACGAGACCCCGACGGTGGCCGCACCGCAGCCGAACGCCGCGGTGATGCGCGAGGCGAGGCCGTAGCCGCCCGAACAGCCGATCACGAGCACGCGCTTGGGACCGCCCGCGATCGGGCCGCCGGCGCGCACGACCTCGATCTCGTCGCGCACGTGCGCCGCGCAGCCCGCCGGATGGGCGGTGGTGCAGATGAAGCCGCGGATGCGGGGCGCGATGATCATGGGATGGTCGTGCGCCCCCGGTCCGGTCCTAGCGTTCGAGCGCCGCGACGCCGGGCAGGGTCTTGCCCTCCATCCATTCCAGGAAGGCGCCGCCGGCGGTGGAGACGAAGGTGAAGTCGCCGGCCACGCCCGCGTGGTGCAGGGCCGCGACGGTGTCGCCGCCGCCGGCCACGGCGGTCAGCTTGCCGGCCTTGGCGAGGGCCGCGGCGTGCCTGGCGGCGGCCACGGTGCCGGCGTCGAACGGCGGCGTCTCGAAGACGCCCAGCGGTCCGTTCCAGATCAGGGTCCGGGCGCCGTCCATGGCCGCGATCAGGCGCGCCACGGTCTGCGGGCCGGCGTCGAGGATGCGCTCGTTGTCGTCGAGGTGGCCGAGGGCGCGGGTGAAGGCCGGCTCGCCCGGCGCGGCGCGCTCGGCGACCACCGTGTCGACCGGCAGCAGCAGCTCGCAGCCGCGCTTCTGGGCGAAGGCCATGATGCCGCGCGCGGTCTCGGCGAGGTCGTGCTCGCAGTACGAGGCGGCGACGTTCCAGCCCTGGGCGGCCAGGAAGGTGTTGGCCATGCCCCCGCCGATCGCCAGCTGGTCGAGCTTGAGGATCAGGTTGTGCAGCAGGTCGAGCTTGGTCGAGACCTTGGAGCCGCCGACGATGCCCAGCACCGGCCGCTTGGGCGAGCCGAGCGCGGCGTCGAGCGCCTCCAGTTCGCGGCGCATGGATTCGCCCGCATAGGCCGGCAGCACGTGGGCCAGGCCCTCGGTCGAGGCGTGCGCGCGGTGTGCGGCCGAGAAGGCGTCGTTGACGTAGAGATCGCCGAGCCTGGCCAGCTCGGCGACGAAGGCCGGGTCGTTGGCCTCCTCGCCGGCGTGGTAGCGCAGGTTCTGGAGCAAGAGGACGTCGCCGTCCTTCATCGCCGCGACGGCCGCCTCGGCGGTCTCGCCGACGCAGTCCTCGGCGAAGGCCACCGGCGCGCCGACGAGGGCGGCCAGCGGGCCGACCACGGGGGCCAGGCTCATCGACGGCACGCGCTTGCCCTTGGGCCGGTCGAAGTGGGCGATCAGGATCGTCTTGCCGCCCGCCTTGCGGATCTTGTCGATGGTCGGCAGCGCCGCGCGCAGGCGGGTGTCGTCCGACACCTGGCCGCCGGCCATCGGCACGTTGAAGTCCACGCGGACGAGGGCGCGCTGGCCCTTCAGGTCGGCGTCGTCGAGGGTCCTGAAGCCCATGGCGCTCGCTCCCCGCGCAGGCGCGCTCAGAGCTTGGCCATCGCCAGGGCGGTGTCGGCCATGCGGGTCGAGAAGCCCCACTCGTTGTCGTACCAGCTGAGGACGCGGACGAGCTTGCCGTCGATGACCTGGGTCTGCGGCAGGGCTACCGTCGACGAGGCGGCGACGTGGTTGAGGTCGATGGAGACCAGCGGGTCGTTGGTCACCGCCAGGATGCCCTTCAGCGGCCCGTCCGAGGCGGCGGCCTTCAGCGCCGCATTGACCTCGTCCTTGGTCACGTCGCGGCCCGGCACGACCTTCAGGTCGACCACCGAGACGTTCGCGGTCGGCACGCGGATCGACGAGCCGTCGAGCTTGCCGGCCAGCTCGGGCAGCACGAGGCCGATGGCCTTGGCCGCGCCGGTGGAGGTCGGGATCATCGACATCGCCGCCGCGCGGGCGCGGTAGAGATCGGAGTGCAGGGTGTCGAGGGTCGGCTGGTCGCCGGTGTAGGCGTGGATCGTGGTCATGTAGCCGCGCTCGACGCCGCACAGGTCGTTCAGCACCTTGGCCACGGGGGCCAGGCAGTTGGTGGTGCACGAGCCGTTGGAGACGACGGTGTCGGCGGCCGTCAGGGTGTCGTGGTTGACGCCGTAGACGATGGTCTTGTCGGCGCCGTCGCCGGGGGCCGAGATCAGCACCTTCTTCGCGCCGGCGGCGAGGTGCGCCGCGGCTTTCTCGCGCTTGGTGAAGATGCCGGTGCACTCCAGGGCGATGTCGACGCCCAGGTCCTTGTGCGGCAGCTCGGCCGGGTCGCGCACCGCCGTGACCTTGATCTTGCCGAGGCCGAGGTCGATCGAGTCGCCGTCGACGGTGACGACGCCGGGGAAGCGGCCGTGCACGCTGTCGTAGCGCAGCAGGTGGGCGTTGGTCTCCACCGGCCCGAGGTCGTTGATCGCCACCACCTCGATGTCGCGCCGCGCGTGCTCGAAGATCGAGCGCAGCACCAGCCTGCCGATGCGGCCGAACCCGTTGATCGCGACGCGGACGGTCATGTGGAGGATCCCCTTGTCAAGTTTGGCGGGCGGTTTTGCGGGCGGGGGACGGGAAGTCAAGTGGCCGTCGGGGCGCCCGCGCGCCATAGTCGCGCTCACAACGGAGGGGCGGCATGCGCAGTTCCAGGGCGGGGGCCGGGTTCGGGCCTGTTCCGCAGGGCGTACCCACTTGAGCGGAAAACGGTTCGAAACCGTCCTCGGGGACGACAAGCTGCGCTTCGAAACCTCACCGGGGCTGTTCTCGCCGCAGGGGCCGGACGCCGGAACCGTGGCGATGCTCGCGCGAGTCGACCTCCAGCCCGGCATGAAGCTGCTCGATCTCGGGTGCGGCTGGGGGCTTGTCGGCGCCTGGGCGGCGATGCGCACCGATCCGGCCCTGGTGTGGATGGTCGATTCGGATCCGGCCGCGGTCGCCTGCGCCAAGGCGAACCTGAAGCTGAACGGCGTCGAGGGCGCGCATGTGCTGGTCAGCGACGGCCTGAGCGCCGTGGATGAGACCGGCTTCGACCTCATCCTCTCCAACCCGCCCTACCACGCCGACTTCGCCGTGCCGAAGGCGTTCATCGAGAAGGGCTTCAACCGCCTGAAGCTCGGTGGGACCCTGTGGATGGTGACCCGCCGCGAGGCTTGGCACCGCAACAGGCTGACCGCCATCTTCGGCGGCTGCCGCGTCCACCGCGACGGCGGCTACTTCGTCTTCGAGGCGGTGAAGAAGCGCGCGACCTACGCCAACCGCTGAGCGGCCGGCGCCGGGCGGATCACGCTCACCCCAGCTTCATCCGCACCGCCGCGACCACCGCCTCGGCGGTGATGCCGAACTCGCGGTAGAGCCGCTCGGCCGGGGCCGAGGCGCCGTAGCCGCTCATGCCGACGAAGAGGCCGTCCTCGCCGATGAACCGCTCCCAGCCCATGCGCACGCCGGCCTCGACGGCGACGCGGACCGGCGCGTCGCCGATCACCGTCCTGCGGTACTTTTCGTCCTGGGCCGCGAACAGCTCCCAGCACGGGGCCGAGACGACGCGGGTGGTGATGCCGCCGGCCTCGAGCAGGTTGCGGGCCTCGACGGCCACGGCGACCTCGGTGCCCGTGGCGAAGATCGTCACCTGGGCCTCGCCCTCGGCCGGGATCAGCTCGTAGGCGCCCTTCAGCGCCCGGTCGCCGCCGCTGGTGCGCACCGGCGCGGTCTTCTGGCGCGAGAGGGCCATCACCGACGGGCCCTTGGCCGTCAGGGCCGCCTTCCAGCACTCGGCGGTCTCGATGGCGTCGGCCGGGCGGAACACCAGGACGCCCGGCATGGCGCGCAAGCTGGCGACGTGCTCGACCGGCTGGTGCGTCGGGCCGTCCTCGCCGACGCCGATCGAGTCGTGCGTCATCACGTGGATCGCCTTGGCCCCCATCAGGGCGCCCAGGCGGATCGCCGCGCGGCTGTAGTCGGAGAACACCAGGAAGGTGCCCGAATAGGGGATCACCCCGCCGTGCAGGGCCATGCCGTTCAGCGCCGCGGCCATGGCGAACTCGCGCACGCCGTAGTGCACGTAGCGGCCGTCGTAGTCCGGCGTGTCGAAGGCGATCATGCCCTTGACGTAGGTGTTGTTCGAGCCGGTCAGGTCGGCCGAGCCGCCGATCATCTCGGGGATCGCCGGGGTCAGGTGCTCGAGGGCCGAGCCGGAGTGCTGGCGCGTGGCGGCGGCCGGGCGGTCGACGGCGGCCTTCTCGATATGCGCGTCCAGCGCCTTGAAGGCGTCGGCGGGCAGGGCGCCCTTCATGGCGCGCACGAAGTCCTCGCGCTTGGGGGAGCCCTTCAGGCGGCCGTCCCAGCGGCGGCGGTCGCGCGCGCCGCGCTTGCCGGCCTTGCGCCAGGCGGCGGCGACGTCTTCGGGGATCACGAACGGGTCGTGCGGCCAGCCCATGGCCTTGCGCGCCGCGGCGATCTCCTCGTCCATCAGGGCGTAGCCGTGGCTGTGGGCGTCGCCTTCCTTGGGCCCGGCGCCTTTCGAGATCAGGGTCTTGCAGGCGATCATCGTCGGCCGGTCCTGGCGCATCGCCCAGCGCAGGGCGGCGGCGATCTTGCCCGGGTCGTGGCCGTCGACGGCCTTGACCGCCCAGCCGGCGGCCTTGAAGCGCGCCTGCTGGTCGCCGGTCTCCGCGATCGTCGCCTTGCCGTCGATGGTGGTGTTGTTGTCGTCGAACAGGACCGTCAGCTTGGCGAGTTTCAGCCGGCCGGCGAGGTGGATCGCCTCGTGGCTGACGCCCTCCATCAGGCAGCCGTCGCCGGCGATGACCCAGGTGCGGTGGTCGACGAGGTCGGCGCCGTAGCGCGCGGCCATCGAGCGTTCGGCCATGGCCATGCCGACGGCGGTGGCCAGCCCCTGGCCCAGCGGTCCGGTGGTGGTCTCCACGCCCGGCGTGTGGCCGTACTCCGGGTGGCCCGGCGTCAGCGAGCCCCACTGCCGGAAGTCCTTGATCTGCTCGATCGTCATGCCCGGGAAGCCGGTCAGGTGGAGCAGGGAATAGAGCAGCATCGAGCCGTGGCCGGCGGAGAGCACGAACCGGTCGCGGTCGGCCCAGTCCGGACGGCTGGCGTCGTACTTCAGGAACCGGGTCCAGAGCACGGTCGCCACGTCGGCCATGCCCAGCGGCATGCCCTGGTGGCCGGACTTGGCGCGGTGCACGGCGTCCATGGAAAGGGCGCGGATCGCATCCGCCATGACTTGGTTCGAGACGGCCATCAGCCTCTTGCCTGAAGGGATTTCGCCCGCGGTCCTGCGGGCGCCCGCGAGGTCGCACGCGAGGGCGGAACGGTCAAGCAAGGCGCCTGCGGCCGATGCGCTTCGGCGGCGGCGCCGCGCCGGCATATGGTTCAGGTCGTGTCGTAAGAATTTCTGCAACCCTTGTTATCGTAAACTGGCGGTGGATTTGGAGTGGGGCGATGAAACCGCACAGTCTTGCGGCGATTGCGGGAGGGCTGGCGCTCGCCGTGTGCGCCGCCGCCTGGCCGGCCGCGGCGGCCCCGGCCGTCCCTCCCGGCGACCCCGCCCGCCTGGCCGACGCCATCGAACAGCGGGCCGACAAGACCAGCTTCGCCGACCTGGAGCGCTTCGGCGACGAGGCCAGGCGGATCCGCGGCCGCGAGGCGCTGCGGCGGCTGCAGCACGTGGCCCTGATCATGCTCAACCAGTCGGAGTTCGAGCGCTTCGCGCACTGGAACGGCCTGCTGGAGGCGACGGCGGTGCGCCAGGGCGACCACCGCTATGAGATCATCGCGCGGCTCAACGCCCTGAAGGTGCGACACGACCAGGGCGACACCTCGGTGCGCGGCGAGATCGAGCGCCTCGCCGCGGCCGAGCCCGACTGGTACGCGCGCATCTACGCCGTCAGCGTCCAGTCGATGGTGCTGATCGACCAGGGCAAGACCGGCCAGGCGCTGAAGCTGCTGTCGCAGGCCGAGGATCTGATCCCGGCGGGCGATCCCGACGCGGCCGGCGCGGAATCGACGATCTGGGAGACCATCGGCCTGGCGCTGATGGACCTCGACGACCTGGAGGGCAGCGCCAAGGCCTTCCAGCGCGCCGACTTCGAGTTCTCCGAGGGCGCCTATCCGCGGCCGGACTTCGACGGCGTCTACAACATGGCCCACCTGGCCGTGAACCTGGGCGACGGGCCGCTGTCGCGGCGCCTGGCGGCGATCCACCACCGCCTCGCCGTCCGCTCCGACCTGCCGCACCTGAAGCCGTGGGACGACAACCTCTGTGCCATGGTGGCCGAGGCCTTCGGCGAGCCCGCCGAGGTGCTGGACTGCCTGAAGTCGCTCGACCGCAAGCTCACCGGCGCCGAATTCCTGGCCCCGCGCCTCTTGTCGATGCGCGCCATCGCCGAAGCCCGGCTTGGCCAGGTGGACGCCGCCCGCGACGACCTCGACCGCTACCGCCGCCTGCGCGCGTCGGGCCAGTTCGAGGACCAGGCGTTCGACCGCGAGGGGCTGGTCGAGGCCGAGCTGCTGGCGGCCGAGGGCGACCGCGGCGGCGCCCTCGACGCCATGCGCCGCTACGAGCGCGCCCACGACGCGGCCACGGCGCACAAGTTCGCCGTCGGCATGCGCCAAGTCACCGGCTCCCTGCAGACCCAGCTGGAGACGGCCCGCCTCGACGCGACCCTGCAGGCCAAGGTGATCCGCTCGCAACGCTGGGTGGGGCT
>DASZQQ010000109.1:0-2184 GCA_035549595.1 Caulobacteraceae bacterium | reverse complement strand
CGTCCGCCCAGGGCGCCGACCTTGTCGACGTCGAGCCGCCGGGCGGGCTTCTGGTCCTGGTCGTAGAAGGTCTCTCCGACCAGGACGTCGTCGTCGCGGATCTTCAGCGCCACCTTGCCCCAGACCACCGGGGCCCCGGGCTTCGGCGTGGCTTCGATGGTCCAGACCTGGTGGCCGCCGGCCGTATCCGTCGCCGCAAGCTTCGAAGTGTAGAGGGTGATGACGTCCTCGGACTTGGCGAGGTCGTCGTAGGAGAAGTCGGACCCCATCCACGACTGGCTGAGCATGCTGGCCGGCAGCTTGATCATCTGGTTGAGCCGCGGATTGTAGACCCAGGTGTCGCCCTTCAGCTTCAGAGTGGCGTTGCCGGCGTCCTTGGCCGGGGCGGTGAAGCGCACCAGGGCGTCGTCGTCGCCGCGCGTCCAGGCCGTCAGGGACGACGAGCGCTCCCAGGTCGGTCGGTGGATGGTCATCGTCACCTGGGTCTCGGAGCTCGCGGCGCGGTAGTTGTCGTACATCCGCCGCAGGATGGCCTCCGCGCCCGGCGGGCCGGCTGCGGCGGCCGCCGTGGCCATGCCGAGGGCGATGCCGAGAACGGGCAGGAAGATGCTGCGGCGCATGGCCTTGCCTCTTGCCGGGGACGCGAAACGGCGCGATTGGTAACAGACCGACGGTCGGTCTTCAAGCGAAGCCGGAGTCGGAAAAGCGAGGTGCGATGGCGGACGAAGGCGCAGTGGGAGCGGCGAAGGCGCGCAAGCGGCGGGTCCTGAAGGCGCCGGCGGTGCGCCGCGCCGAACTCGTCGACTGCGCCCAGCGCCTGTTCCTGGAGAAGGGCTACGAGCGCACCACGATCAACGACGTGATCGCCGCCACGGGCCTCTCGAAGGGCGCCTTCTACCACCACTTCCGCGCCAAGGAGGACCTGCTCGAGGCGATCGCCGAGCGCACCGCCGCCCAGGTCCTGAGCCAGGCGAGGGGGGTTCTGGAAGACCGCTCGCTCGACGCGCTGCAGCGCTTCAACGCCCTGATGGCGACCGGCCGGGAGTGGAAAGCCGCGGCCATGCCGCAGCTGCGGGCGATGTTCATGACCCTGTTCGCGCCGGAGAACCTCGCCCTCTACCACCGCATCGTCCAGGCCATGTTCCAGGCGCTCGGGCCGGTGCTGACCGGCATCGTCGAGGACGGCGTCGCCTCGGGGGTGATGGACACGCCCGACCCGGCCATCGCCGTCGAGGCCATCCTGAAGGTCGCCGAGGGCCGGCGCGCCCTGATCGTCGAGGCCATGGCCACGGCCGAAGCCGGCGACGCCGCCAGGGCCGTCCGCCTGATCATGGACCGCGTGCGCGCCGAAGAGGGCCTGATCGACCGCATCCTGGGCGTCGCCCGCGGCAGCGTGCAGCTGATCGGCTCGGAAGCCGAAGCCCGCGCGCTGACGGAGGCGTGGGTGGGGGAATTACGGTGACAGTATACTTATTTCCCAACCCGACTGCTGAACAGACGGCAGGGTCCTGGGGGGAAATAAGTATACTGTCACCGTAATTCCTACCGTAATTCCTACCGCAGCTCGATCCCCTCCAGCCGGCCGTCCTCGCGCCAGGCCTTCAGCACTTCGAAGAACCGCAATGGGCCGGCGCCGTACATGTCGGAGAAGAAGCCCTGGCGGTTTCCGGCGGCGCCTTCGCTGTTGTAGTAGCCGGGCGTGCACTCCTGGTAGAAGCGCTGGCCCATGCGGGCGAGGCTGCGGACCTCGTTCACATAGGCGTCCTCGCCCTCGGCGGTGGCCTCCAGCACCTGGCGCCCGCGCGCCCTGGCCTGGCCGACCATCCAGGTCACGTGGTTGGCCTGCTCGTTCAGGGCCTGGGGCACGCTGATGGTGATCGCCGTCTGGGTGAAGCCCAGGAAGAAGCAGTTCGGGAAGCCGTGCGTCGTCAGCCCGTGCAGGGTGCGCAGGCCCTCGCTCCAATGCTCCGACAGCGTCTGCCCGCCGCGCCCGACGATGTCGTAGCCGGCGCGGCGGGTGTAGCTGGTGCCGACCTCGAAGCCGGTGGCGAAGATCAGGCAGTCGAGCTCGTACTCGCGGCCGTTCGCCACCACGCCGCGCTCGGTCAGGCGTTCCACGCCGTGGCCGTCGGTGTCGACCAGGGTCACGTTCGGCCGGTTGTAGGTCTGCAGGTATTCGTCGTG
>DASZQQ010000108.1:0-8273 GCA_035549595.1 Caulobacteraceae bacterium | reverse complement strand
GACCTGGTCGGCGAAGCGGAGATGGCGCGGCAGTAGGGCGCTCTTCTCCTCCCCCTCTGGGGGAGGGGAACCGCCGAAGGCGGTGGAGGGGGCTCCAGCCTGGCGCAGGCGTCCCCACTTCGCTGGAGCCCCATCGTCTCGGCGCTGCGCGCCGATCCACTTCCCCCAGGGGGGGAAGAGAGTGCTCCGCTCAGTGCGTGTAGGCCGGCGGATAGGCTCGGTTCAGGTCGCGGTAGCGGTCGCGCAGTTCGAGCTGGCGGGAGGTCAGGGGCTGGGCCTCGCCGCGGATGAAGACCGCGGTCGCCTGCGACAGGGGCTCGAACGGATCGCCGGTCCAGACCACAACGTCGGCGTCCTTGCCCACCTCCAGCGAGCCGGTGCGGTCGGCGACGCCGAAGATGCGGGCCGGGTTGATGGTGATGGCGGCGAGCGCCGCGTCGTAGGCCATGCCGTGCGCTACCGCGTTGCCCGCGCCGTAGCGGGTCTCGCGGGCGCGGTGGGCGCTGCCTTCCGAAGCTTCCAGGGCGACCGTGACGCCGGCGGCGGCGAGGCGCCCCGCGTTATCCATGGTCGCGCCCAGGGCCTCGAAGGTCTCGGGCCGGTCGTCGAGCGGGTTGATCAGCACCGGCACGCCCGCCTCGGCGATCTCGCGGGCGACCATCCAGCCCTCCTCGGCGCCGGCGAGGATCACGCGGATCTTCTCCTCGCGCGCCAGCTTCAGCACCTCGAGGATGTCGGAGGAGCGGTGCACCGTGGCCACGAGCGGCATGCGCCCTTCGACCACCGGGATCAGGGCCTCGAGGTCGGCGCGCGACAGGGGCACATGGCGGAACTGGGCGCGGTCGTAGGCGGCGCGGTTCTTCGCATAGGCGCGCACGTCCTCGAAGAGGGCGCGCAGCTCGACGAACTCGGCCCCGCGCGCGCCGCCGGCGACGCCGGCGCCGGCAAGGCCGAACGGGGCGACCATGGCCACCCGCGGCTTGACCAGGATGTCGCCCCCGCCCAGCGCGATCACGGCCGCCTGGCCGGCGAACAGCACGTGGCTGCGCGAGCCGACCGGCTTGCCGGCGGTCATCACCGCGCCCTCGTCCTCGTCCCCGGAGGGGGAGGCGGCCGATTCCGGGGTCACGATCGCACGGGTGATGCCGCCCAGGCGCGCCACAGGGATCAGGGTCGAGTGCGGGTCGAGACCGTAGGCGATGTCGAAGGCCGCGCCGATGTCGAGGCTGTCGACGGTGAGGTCGTCGCCGACCGCGCCCACCTCGACCGCGCCGATCTCGCTGGCGGTGGCGAAGAAGCCGGGCGTGACCACCCCGCCGTGGGCGTCGATCACGCGCGCGCCGGCGGGCGGCGTCACGGCCGCGCCGACCGCGGCGATGCGGCCGTTCTCGATCACCACCGTGCCCGAGGCGATGTCGCCCTGGGGCCCGGCTGTCAGGATGCGGGCGCCGACGATGGCCACCGTCTCGGCGGCGGCGGGGACAGCGAGGGCGAGGGCGGCGGCGGCCGCCAGGAAGCCGAGGCGGCGCATCAGCGGACCTCCCCGCCGGTCTGGCCGAGGTCGAAGTCGCTGCGCGGCTGGTACCTCGGATCGTGGCGGTCGTAGGCGATGGCGCCGTCCATGTAGACGCGGTCGGCGCGGGCGTAGATCGAGAACGGATCGTGGTCCCAGATGACCACGTCGGCGCGCTTTCCCGGCTCCAGGGAGCCGGTCTGGGCGGCGATGCCCAGCGCCTTGGCCGGGTTGGCGGTGATCCACTTGATCGCCTGACCCTCGCTGATCGTCAGCCCCGCCGCGCGCCCGGCCGCGAGCGCGGCGGCCGCCTCCTGGTTCAGGCGCTGGATCAGGTCCGGATCGTCCGACTTGATGATCGCGCAGCCACCGGCGGCGTCGACCAGGGCGGCGTTGGCCTCCACGGCGTCCAGGCCCTCCATCTTGAAGCCCCACCAGTTGGCCCAGGTGGCCACGCAGATGTCGTTCTTGGCCAGGATGTCGGCGATCTTGTAGGCCTCGACCGCGTGGTGGAAGGCCGTCACGTGGAAGCCGAACTCGTGGCTGATGTCGATCATCTCGGCCATCTCGTCGGCGCGGTAGCAGTGGTTCTCGACCAGGATCTCGCCGCGCAGCACCCCGGAGAGGGTGTCGAGCTGCAGGTCGCGCTTGGGCGGGTCGGCCTTCTCGCCCTTGGCGACCTTGGCGCGGTAGTCGTCCCAGCGGCGCTGGTAGTCGGCGGCGTTGATCCAGGCGGCGCGGTAGCCGGCGACCTCGCCCATGCGCGTCGAGGGCGCCCGGCCCTTGCCGCCATAGACCCGCTTGGGGTTCTCGCCGCAGGCCATCTTCAGCACATAGGGCGCGCCGGGGAACTTCATGTCGGTGACGATGCGCGCGGGGATGTTGCGCAGCACGACGCCGCGGCCGCCGAACAGGTTCGCCGAGCCCGGCAGCACCAGCAGGGTCGTCACCCCGCCGATGCGGGCGGTGTTGAAGCCGGGGTCCTGCGGCCAGACCGAATGCTCGGCCCAGACCTGGGCGGTGTCCGGGTCGGTGATCTCGTTGCCGTCCGAGTTCGCCTGCACCGAGGGGCTGGCGTAGACGCCGAGGTGCGAGTGGGCGTCGATGAGGCCGGGCGTCACCCACTTGCCGCGGGCGTCCACCGTCTCGTAGCCGGCCGGGACGGCGAGGCCGGCGCCGACCTTCTCGACCTTGCCGCCCTGCATCAGGACGACGCCGTCCTCGATCACCGCGCCGGTGCCGGTCATCACCGTGGCGCCGACGATGGCGGTGGGCTGGCTGGGCAGGGGTTTGTAGGTCGACGGGAAGGGGTCCATGTCCGCCGCCGGGTCGAGCCCCGCGCGCAGCGGCCTGGCCGCCTCGGCCGCCGGCTTCGGCTTGTCCGCCGCCGGCGCGGCGGTGGCGCAGGCCGCCAGCCACGCGGCCGCCGCCAGCAGCGTCGAAACTGTCCGCAAACGCATGCAATCCCCCCAACTCACCCGAGGGTAGTCGTAGGGCAGAGCGCGTGCGGTGGAAACCCGGGGACATGATCCTGCCGCAGGCAGGTTCGTGTCCCCTGGCGTTGCGCCGACCTGGAGGGGACACGTTCCTTGCGTAACATGTCCCCGACGATCAGCCGAGCACGGTCTCCAGGCGGCCCATGGCCTCGGCGAGGCTGTCGGGGGCGCGGCAGACGCAGAGGCGCAGGAAGGTGTCGGAGTTGAAGAAGTAGCCGGGGGCGAGGCCGACGCGGGTCTTCTCCAGGATATCCAGGCACGCCTTGCGCGAATCCGGCATGCCGTCGACCTCGAAGAAGGCGTACATGCCGGCCTTGGGGCGGGGCCCGAGCCGCACGCGGCCGAACCGCTCGAGGGCGTCGCAGACGATGCCCATGCCCTCTTCGCAGTAGTCGCGCATCGAGGCGACGAACGGCTCGCCCTGGCGGATCGCGGCGACGCCGGCGTGCTGCAGGAAGGTGGTGACGCCGCTGGTCGTATACTGGGTCTGCATCGCCAGGATCGGCCCGACCGACGGCGGATGCACGATCCAGCCCAGGCGCCAGCCCGTCATCGCCCACGACTTGGAGAAGCTGTTGACGACGAAGAGCCGGTCTTCGGGGTCGGCGTGGTCGAGGATCGAGGGCGCGCTCCTCACCCCATAGACGATGCGATTGTAGACCTCGTCGGCCATCAGCCAGACACCGTGGCGACGGCAGAGGTCGAGCAGCGACGCTTGCGTCTCCATCGGCAGCATCGCCCCGGTGGGGTTGCCGGGCGAGGCGAAGAACACCACCCGAGTGCGCTCGTCGAGGGCGGCGGCGACGCGGTCCACGTCCAGGGTCCAGCCCTCCGGCCCGTGGTCCATGCGCACCGAGCGCACCTCGGCGTCCAGCAGGCGGGCCATGCCGGCGACATTCGGCCAGACCGGGTCGATGACGACGATGTTGTCGCCGGGCCGCATGACCAGCTGCAGGCAGAGCATGATCGCGTTCATGCCGCTGAAGGTGACCGTGATGCGCTCGGGCGCGACCGCGTGCGCATTCAGGCCGGTCAGGTAGTCGGCCAGCGCCTGGCGCAGCTCCGGAATGCCGTTCTGGCTGGTGTAGAAGACATGGCCGTCGTCGATCGCCTGCTTCAGCGCCTCGCCGATGAAGGCCGGTGCGGGACGGTCGCCCTCGCCGAACCACAGCGGAATGATCGAGGGGTCGCCGAAGCCCCCCTTGGCCAGGCTGGAGATGTTCTCCAGCGGGATGCGCAGGATGTGCTCCTGAACGCCATCAAGCGCCTTCGGCGCCAGGGCGCCCGTCAGGGCCAGCGGGGCCGGCTCGCCGGCGACCGCGGCGGCCGGCGGGCTCACGAAGCCGCCCCGACGTCGGCCTTGAAGCGCGACAGCATGGCCCGGCTCTCGCCGCGGACGATGCCGGCGTCGCTGGCCGCGACCACGAAGCGGTAGCCTTCGGCGGCTCGCGCGAGACCCTGGTCGACGCCGCCGGTGTAGATGCCGACGGGCGTCCCCGCCGCCTTGCCGGCGGCCAGGATGCGCTTCAGCACCGCCTCGAAGGCCGGCGAGCCCTGGGCCTCGCCCATGGAGAGCGACAGGTCGTTGGGGCCGATGAACACCAGGTCGAGGCCCGGCGTCGCGGCGATCGCCTCACAGTCCTCCACCGCCTCCACGGTCTCGATCATCGCCGCGACGACGATGTGCTGGCAGGCGGCGCGGTAGGCGGCGAAGTTCGAGCCGACGCGCACGCCGCCGCCGGAGCGGCGGCCGTGCGGCGGATAGTGGGCCGCGGCGACCACGGAGGCGCACTCGGCGGCGCTGTTGACCATCGGCACGATGACGCCATGCGCGCCGGCGTCGAGGCAGGAGCCGATGGCGAAGTCGCTGGCGTCGGCGGTGCGCGCCAGCACCGGCGCGCGGCCGGCCACGAGGCCGATGGCGACCTCGAGGCTCGCCCGGGTCCAGAGGCCGTGCTGCATGTCGACGACGATGGCGTCGGGCTCGGCCTCGGCCGCCAGCTCGGCGATCACCGGGGCGCCCAGCGAGAGCCAATGGCAGCCGACGGCGGGGCCTTGCATCAGGCGGGTCTTCAGGTGGGGCGTGGGGAGTCGGGAAGCGATCATGCCGCAGCTATAGCGGGCGCCGCGGCGGAAGGGCGCCCCCTGATCTCAAGGTCCGGAACATGCGGGGCCGCCGCGGGTTAACGATGCATCACAGCGTGACAGAACCGTCCCCGGCCCTGGCCCGGACGGCCCGGCCGCGTCGCCCCCTTGCCGCCGAGGAGACCTCCCATGCCGATGACCTGCGCCGACGCCATGGTGCAAAGCCTGGTCGACTGGGGGGTCGACACCGTGTTCGGCATCCCCGGCGACGGGGTCAACGGGATCATCGAGGCGCTGCGCAAGCGCCAGGACGAAGTCCGCTTCATCCAGACGCGGCACGAGGAGGCGGCGGCCTTCATGGCCTGCGCCTACGCCAAGTGGACCGGCCGCCTCGGGGTCTGCATCTCGACCTCGGGCCCCGGTGGCATCCACCTGCTGAACGGGCTCTACGACGCCAAGCTGGACGGCCAGCCGGTGCTGGCGATCACCGGGCTGCAGTTCCACGACCTGCTGCACACCCACACCCAGCAGGACGTCGAGCTCGACAAGCTGTTCATGGACGTCGCCGTCTACAACTGCCGCGTCATGGGTGCGGCCCACGCCGAGAACGTGATGGAGCTGGCGATCCGCACCGCCCTGGCGCGGCGCGGGGTGTCGCATGTGACCGTGCCGGTGGACGTCCAGGATCAGGCGGTGAAGAAGGACCTGCGCTCCAAGCGCAACGTGCCGCACCACGTGTCCGACGTCGCCGCCCCGCCGCGGCTCGCCCCCTCGGACGCCATGCTCGACCGCGCCGCGGCGCTGCTGAACGAAGCGAAGAAGCCCTGCATCCTGGCCGGCCGCGGCGCCATCGGCGCCGGACGGACCCTGGCGGCGGTGGCCGAGCGGCTGGGCGCGCCGGTGGCCAAGCCCCTGCTCGGCAAGGGCGCCCTGCCCGACGACAGCCCCTACTGCACCGGCGGCGTCGGCCTCCTCGGCACC
Source organism: Caulobacteraceae bacterium (assembly GCA_035549595.1). Lineage (GTDB taxonomy): Bacteria > Pseudomonadota > Alphaproteobacteria > Caulobacterales > Caulobacteraceae > Acaudatibacter. The sequence goes on along the minus strand of DASZQQ010000108.1, from coordinate 2,198 downwards.
AAGCCGTCGCAGGAGGCGCTGGAGGACTGCGACGCCCTGCTGATCGTCGGCACGTCGTTCCCCTACGTCGAATACTACCCCAAGCCCGGCGACGCCCGGGCGGTGCAGATCGACAGCGACGCCGAGCGCATCGGCCTGCGCTATCCGGTCGAGATCGGCCTCGTCGGCGACGCCGAGGCGACGTTGAAGGCCCTGCTGCCGCGCCTGGAGTTCCGCCAGGACCGGAGCTTCCTTGAGAAGGCCCAGAAGGGCATGGAGGAGTGGCGCGAGCTGATGAAGGCCCGGGGCACGCGGGACGACAGGCCGCTGAAGCCCGAGGTCGTCGCCCACGCCCTCGATCCCCTGCTCTCCGACGACGCCATCGTCGCCACCGATTCCGGCACCATCACCACCTGGATCGCGCGGCACATGAACCTGCGCGAGGGGCAGATGTTCTCGTGTTCCGGCAACCTGGCGACCATGGCCTGCGGCCTGCCCTACGCCATCGCCGCCGCGGTCGCCTGGCCGCAGCGGCAGGTCGTGGCCTTCGTCGGCGACGGCGGCCTGACCATGCTGATCGGCGAGCTAGCCACCTGCGTGAAGTACGGCCTGAACGTGAAGGTGGTGGTGATCAAGAACAACGTGCTGGGCCAGATCAAGTGGGAGCAGATGGTGTTCCTGGGCAACCCGGAATACGTCTGCGAGCTGCAGCCGATCGACTTCGCCACGGTGGCGCGCGGCTTCGGCGTCGCCGCTTTCACCATCGACGATCCGGCCGACTGCGCGGCGAAGCTGGCGCAGGCCCTGCAGACGCCGGGCCCGGTGCTGATCGAGGCCGTGGTCGATCCCAACGAGCCGCCGATGCCGCCGAAGGTCACCTTTGAGCAGGCCAAGCACTTCGCCGAGGCCCTGGCCAAGGGCACGCCCAACCGCGGTCAGATCGCCCTGACGGTCGCCGCCGACAAGATCCGCGAGATCATCTGAGGGCGGCCTGATGTCCGCCATCGACGCCCGCATCGCCTCGCTTCGCGCCGAGGCCTTCGTCATCCCGACCGACGCGCCCGAGGAGGACGGCACCTATGCCTGGTCGTCGACCACCCTGGTGCTGGTGGAGGTCGAGGCCGGCGGCCGCAGGGGCCTGGGCTACACCTACGCGGCGGCGGCCGCGGCGCAGGTGGTCCGCGACAGCCTGACCAAGGCGGTGGTGGGCAAGAGCGCCGGAGAGATCCCGGCCGCCTGGGACGCCATGGTCGCCGAGGTGCGCAACCTGGGCTCGCGCGGTGTCTGCGCCTGCGCCATCTCCGCGGTCGACACCGCCCTCTGGGACCTGAAGGCCAAGCTGCTCGGCCTGCCCCTGGTCGACCTGCTGGGCGCCCGGCGCGAGGCGGTTCCGGTCTACGGCAGCGGCGGCTTCACCTCGTACGACGACGCGCGCCTCGCCAGCCAGCTCGAGGGCTGGGTGCGCGACGGCGGCTGCCGGTGGGTGAAGATCAAGGTCGGGCGAGACGCGGCCGCCGACATGCTGCGCGTCCAGGTCGCCCGGCGCGCGATCGGGCCGGAAGTGTCCCTGTTCGTCGACGCCAACGGCGCCTGGACCGTCAAGCACGCCCTGGCCTTCGCCGAGCGCATCGCCGACCAGGACGTGGCCTGGTTCGAGGAGCCGGTCTCCAGCGACGACCTTGAGGGCCTGGCCCTGGTGCGCCAGCGCGCGCCGGCCGGCATGGACGTGGCTGCCGGCGAGTACGGCTTCGATCCGTTCTACTTCCGCCGCATGCTGCAGGCCGGGGCGGTCGACGTGCTGCAGGCCGACGCGACGCGGGCGCTGGGGATCACCGGCTTCCTGCGCGCCGCCGACCTCGCCGACGCCTGGAACACGCCGCTCTCCAGCCACTGCGCCCCGGCCCTGCACCTGCACGCGGCCTGCGCCGCGCCCCGGCTGGCGCACATGGAATGGTTCCACGACCACGTGCGGATCGAGGCGATGCTGTTCGACGGCGCGCCGGCGCTGAGCGATGGGTTGGTGCGGCCGGACCGGTCGCGGCCCGGCCTCGGCCTCGAGTTCAAGCGCGCCGACGCGCGGCGCCTGGCGGCGTGAGGGCGGGATGGCCGCAGCCCCACATCGCGTCATCGACCGTACCGCCGGGGGACGGATCCGCCGCGAAGGGATCGTCTATCCGCCCGGGCGCGCGCACGACCTGGCCGCCGCCCTGAAGAAGGCC
>DASZQQ010000107.1:0-1576 GCA_035549595.1 Caulobacteraceae bacterium | reverse complement strand
GATGCGGGGCGGCCGGCGCCTGGCGCCCTCCCCCGCCCTCGCCGACGTGCGGGCGCGCGCGCGCCAGCAGCTGGCCTGCCTGCCCGAACCCCTGGCGCGGCTTCAGCCGGGCGCGACGGTCGAGGCGCAGATCGCGCCGGCGCTGCAGGCCCTGACCCGGGAGGTGGACCGCCGGCTCGCGGCGGCGATGGCGCCGGAGGCGTCGCCATGACCTTGGCGCCCTCCGATCGCGACGTCCTGCTGCTGGTGGACGTGCAGAACGACTTCTGCCCGGGCGGCGCCCTGGCCGTTCCGGGCGGCGACGAGATCGTGCCCCTGGCGAACCGCCTGGCGAGCCGGTTCGCGCACGTCGTCCTGACCCAGGACTGGCACCCGCCCGGGCACGCCTCGTTCGCCTCGACCCACCCGGGCGCAAAGCCCTACGACGTCGTCCCGTTCGCCTACGGTCCCCAGGTGCTCTGGCCCGACCACTGCGTGCAGGGCACGCCCGGCGCGGCGTTCCATCCGGGCCTTTCGGTCCCGCACGCCGAACTCGTCCTGCGCAAGGGCTTCCACCGCGGCGTCGATTCCTATTCGGCCTTCTTCGAGAACGACCACGGCACGCCGACGGGCCTGGGCGCCTATCTGCGCGAGCGCGGCTTTACGCGCATCGTGCTGGCCGGCCTCGCCTTCGACTTCTGCGTCCTGTGGTCGGCCGAGGACGGACGCCGCCTGGGCTTCGAGGTCGCCGTCGTCGGCGACGCCTGCCGCAGCCTGGACCTGGGCGGCTCCGACGCCGACGCGCGGCAGCGGCTGGCGGCGATCGGCGCCGCCCTGATCGGCAGCGCCGACATCGGCTGACCTCACCCGCCGGCTTCGCAGGCCGCCAGCGCCGCCTTCAGCTCGGCCTCCCGGGCGATGCGCATCAGCCGCCCCGCCGCGATCAGCTTCACGCGGGCGAAGAGGTCCGGCGCCTGGCGCAGCGCCTCGTCGCTGTCGGGATAGGCCGGTTCGGGGCCGACCGCCGGCCGGCACGGCACGGGCGTCGGAACCTGCACCGTGCGCAGCTCGACATGCGCCGGCGGCGCGGTGGCGCAGGCGGCGAGCAGGCTGCAGCAGGCGGCGATCGCAGGCAGGCGGGTCATGGCAGGCTCCCCAGGATGATCCTGTCGGCGGCGGCGCACGGCTCGCCCTGCGGCCGTGAGGCCAGCACCTGACGCGCACTGGCCTCGGCGCTCTCGGCGGCGCGCCTCTGCATCGCGAGCGCGGCGTCGGCCGCGGCGCTCGCGCGCCGGCCGGCCTCGGCAGTTCGCGCCACGTCGGCGTTCTGCTCGGCGAGGGCCGTCTTCAGGTCCGACGATTCCGCCTGGGCCTGCGCCAGGGCGGCGGCCGAGCGCGCGGCGGCCTCGCGCGCGATCCGCGCCTCGTCGCGCCACAGCCCGTGGGTGCGGGGGTCGCGCTGATCGGCCTTGGCGTGGGCGAGCCGGGCGCTTTGCAGGCCGGCGAAGGCCAGCACCAGCGCGACGCCGGCCACCGCCCAGGCCCTCGGCGACAGCAGCTTGACGAGCAGCAGCGGATTCACTTCAGCCCCCTTTCG
>DASZQQ010000106.1:0-4331 GCA_035549595.1 Caulobacteraceae bacterium | reverse complement strand
GGCGGCTGGCGCGTGCGCGACCGCAACGACGCGGCGCCCGGCATCCACCGCCTGATCGACCAGCTGGAGTACTTCCTGGGCTTCATCGGCCTGGCCTCCCTGGTCGCCGGCGGCCTCGGCGTCTCCGGCGCGGTCAGCGCCTGGCTGGAGGCGCGCAAGCCGTCGATCGCGGTGCTGAAGGCCCTGGGCGCCGAAGGCAGCCTGGTGCGCGACGCCTACCTGACCCAGATCGCGCTCCTGGCCGCGCTCGGGGTGGCGATCGGCCTCGCCGTCGGCGCGGCGACGCCGTTCGGCCTCGGCCTCCTGATCAGGGACCAGCTGCCGATCCCGGCCCTTTTCGCCCTCTACCCCTGGCCGCTCGCCAAGGCGGCCATCTTCGGCCTGCTGTCGGCCGCGGCCTTCTCCCTCGCCCCGCTCGCGCGCGCCCGCACCACCCCGCCCAGCGCCCTCTTCCGCCACGACCTGACCGGCCGCATCGGCCTGGGCGTCGAGACGTTCGGCGCGCTCCTGGCCGCAGCCGGGCTCTCGGCCCTCGCCATCGCCACGGCGCCGACGCCGATGGCGGCGGGGATCATGATCGCCGGGGTCGCCGCGGGTTTCGCCGTGCTCTGGCTGCTGGGCTTCGCCGCCGCGCTGGGCGCCGGCCGCGCCCGCGCCGGGACCCGCGGCCCCTGGCGCATTGGCCTGGCCAACCTCGCCGGACCGCACAGCGCCGCGCGCACCGCCTCGCCGGCCATCGGCCTCGGCGTCGCCCTGTTGTCGGCCGTGGTGCTGATCCAGTCGGCCCTGCTCGCCCAGGTCGCCGACGTCGCCCCGCGCACCGCCCCCTCGCTGGTCTTCACCGAGATCCCAGGGGACCAGGCCCAGGCCTTCGACGCCACCCTGGCGCGCCTGTTCGGCCGGCCGCTGACCGCGAAGGACTATCTGCGCTACCCCTTCGCCACCGGCCGCATCACCCGCGTGCGCGGCGAGGCCGTGGACCGCGGCCGCATCGCCCGCGCCGACCGCTGGGCCTACGACAACGACATCAGCCTCTCGGCGATCGGCGCCTCGCCGCCGGGCGCGGCCGTGGTCGAGGGCCGCTGGTGGCCGGCCGGCTACGCCGGGCCGCCGCTGGTGGCGATGTCCACGGACGCAGCCCGGGGCGCGAACCTCGAGGTCGGCGACCAGATCACCGTCTCGGTGCTCGGCCGCGACATCGACGCGCGCGTCGCGGCCCTGCGCAAGGTCGACTTCGGCGGCTTCGGGGCCAGCTTCCCCCTGGTCCTCGACGCGAACGCCCTGGCCGGCGCCGACCTGCGCCACGTCGCCATCGCCAAGGCCAGCCGGCGCGAGGAGGCCGCCGCCACCCGCGGCCTCGGCCAGGCGTTCCCGCAGGTGAACGTGATCAGCGTGCGCGAGCAGCTCGAGGCCGCCACGGACCTCTTCGGCCGCCTGGCGCTGGCCATCCGCGGCGCCGCCGCGGTGGCGGCCCTGGCCGGCCTGCTGGTCCTCACCGGCGCCATCACCGCCGGCGCCCAGGCCCGGGCCAAGGAGGCTGCGACGCTGAAGGTGCTGGGCGCCTCGCGCGGCCAGATCCTCGCCGCCTACGCCATCGAATACGGCGCCGTCGGCCTGATCGCGGGCGTCGCCGGCGTCGCCATCGGCTACGCCGCCGCCTGGCCGGTGGTGGTCAAGGTGTTCGAGGCGAAGTGGAGCGTCGACTGGGGCGGCGTCGCGGCCCTGGTCGGCGGCGCCTCGGGCCTGGCGACCCTGGGCGGCCTCGCCGCAGCCATGGTCGCCCTCGCCCGGCGGCCGGCGGGGATGCTCAGGGCGGTGGAGTAGCGGCCGCACCGCGCGCCCTGCGCGTCGATTTTCAACCACGAAAGACACGAAAGGACACAAACGGCGCTGGGCCAGGCTTTCGTGCCATTTCGTGTTTTTCGTGGTTCCAATTCTTGGGAGCTGTCGGGCGTCCTACCCACGTGACCTTGGGTCGCCGTTGCGGCCGCGTGCGCCGTTCGCGATAACGGGTTCTGAAAAGCCACGGACCCGAGACGCCCCATATGACCTCTCTCTTCGAGCCCATGACCTTCGCCCGCGGGCCGGCGATGAAGAACCGCTTCATGCTGGCCCCGCTGACGAACCTGCAGAGCCACCCGGACGGGGTGCTGTCGGACGACGAGTTCCGCTGGCTGACGATGCGGGCCAAGGGCGGCTTCGGCCTGACCATGACCTGCGCCGCGCACGTCCAGGCCGCGGGGCAGGGCTTCCCGGGCCAGCTGGGCGTCTTCGGCGACCAGCACCTGGCGGGCCTGACGCGCCTGGCCGCCGCGATCAAGGCCGAGGACAGCGTCGCGGTCGCGCAGCTGCACCACGCCGGCATGCGCTCGCCCGCCAACCTGATCGGCCGCGCGCCGATGTGCCCGTCCGACGACGCCGAGACCGGCGCGGTGGCCATGACCGAAGCCGAGGTCGAGCAGCTGGCCGAGGACTTCATCGCCGCGGCGGTGCGGGCCGAGAAGGCCGGCTTCGACGGCGCCGAGCTGCACGGCGCCCACGGCTATGTGCTGTGCCAGTTCCTGAGCCCCGAGATCAACCGGCGCGAAGACCCGTGGGGCGGATCGCTGGAGAACCGCACGCGGCTGATCCGCGACATCATCAAGGGCGTGCGCGCCCGCACCCGGCCGGACTTCAACCTCGGCATCCGCCTCTCGCCCGAGCGCTTCGGCCTGAAGCTGGGCGAGATCCGCGACTTCGCCGCCGAACTGATGGCCGGCGGGCAGCTCGACTACATCGACATGTCGCTGTGGGACTGCTTCAAGGCGCCGGTCGAGGCGGACTTCCAGGCCAAGGGCCTGATGGCCTGGTTCACCGAGCTGCCGCGCCACGGCACGCGCCTGGGCGTCGCCGGCAAGCTGACCGGCGGGCCGGAGGCGCAGAGGGTCCTGGACGAGGGCGCCGACTTCGCCGTGATCGGCCGCGCGGCGATCCTGCACCACGACTTCCCCAACCAGGTCCGGGCGAACGCCGGCTTCGAGCCGATCGCCCTGCCCGTCACCGAGGCCCACCTTCGCGCCGAGGGCCTCGGGCCGGCCTTCGTCACCTACATGAAAACCTGGAAGGGCTTCGTCGCCGAGGAACTGCAGCCGGCGGAATAGCCCCGGCCCCACCTGAACGCGGCGCAGCCGCAACTCTGGACCGCGGCGTTCGGGATCGCTCCTAGGCCGATTTGGACCACGAAGGACGCGAAGGACACGAAGGGGCCGTGGTCGCACAGCGGTCGCGGCCAACGCCAGCGTCTTCGTGTCCTTCGCGTTCTTCATGTCCTTCGTGGTGAACTTCTGCGCCGATCGAGGTCCGGGCTGGCCCGGTCATTCGCCTAGGCCTCGTCGCTGACCGTGTCGGGGACGCGGCCGATGGCGTTGCCGCGGTAGCGGGCGAAGGAGTGGCGGGCGAGGCGGCCGAGGGCGTCGGCCATGGGGCCGATCTCCTGGGCGGTCTCGACGATGAAGTCGAAGCCCTGCTCGCGGCGTTCCTCGCGCACCGCCAGGGTCTCCGCCAGTTCGGCCCGTTCCTCGGCCGTCAGGTCGCGCGCCTTCAGCGCCAGGCGCAGCTCGCCGATCTCGTGGTGCACGTCCAGGAGGCTCTCCAGGGGCATCATCAGCCGCAGCACCAGGGTGTGGAGCTGCACCCGCAAGACCCCCGAGCGGATCTCGTACAGGGTCTCGCGGTTGCGGTCGTAGACCTCGATCTCGCGCCGCGCCGCGCGCAGCATGCGCATGGTGATCGGCCCGTAGGGATCGCCGATCGCCCGCGTCTCCTGGGCCAGGCGCAGCAGGGTCTGCAGGCTCGTCAGCACCTCGCCGAACAGCAGGGCGGCGTTGCGCTCGCGCTCGCCCCGGTGCAGCCGGTTCTCGACCTGTCCGGCGACGATGCCGCCCAGGGTGGCCAGGAAGGCGCCCAGGAACACCGCCAGGAAGGTGTTGGCGCTCTGGGCGTAGTCGATGTCCTCGATCCTCAAGGCGTTCGTCCCCCGTCGTCGGGGAGGTTAGGGGCGGCTGCGCGGCGATCGTCAAGCCGGCCTTCACGGGGATTCGACTGGGGTCCGCGGCAGGCGGGGCGCATAGTGCCGGTTCGACACCGCGGCGCGGGCGGGAAAACATTCGTTAGTCAAAGCGCCGCAACGTGGCGGGCCTGGGCACGGGTGAGGGGGTGCGCATGTCTCGAGACAGTCTGCTTGGCGCCTCGACCCTGGCGTTCATCCTGATCAGCGCCGGCGCCGCGTCGGCCGAGGACTCCCCGGCCGTCAAGGCGCCGCCCGCCCCGCCCGCCGCCATGCCGCCGGCGCC
>DASZQQ010000105.1:0-1581 GCA_035549595.1 Caulobacteraceae bacterium | reverse complement strand
ACCGTCGCGCGGGCCAACGCCCACGTGCGCTACCCGGCCCGGGTGCAGCTCGTCGCGGCGATGAACCCGTGCCGTTGCGGCAACGGCGGGCCGGGCCGCGGCCATTGCGGCAAGGCGCCGCGCTGCCAGCTCTCGTACCAGTCGCGCGTCTCGGGCCCGCTGATGGACCGCATCGACCTGGCCGTCGACGTGCCGCCGGTCACCGCCGCCGACCTCGCCCTGCCGCCGCCGGCCGAGGGGAGCGCCGAGGTCGCCGCCCGCGTCGCCGCCGCGCGCGAGATCCAGGCTGCCCGCGCCGCCGCGGCCGATCCCGACCTCGGCGCGGTCCCGCTGAACGCCCGCGCCGAGGGCCGCTGGCTCGAGGCCATCGCCGCCCTCGACGCCCCCGCCAAGACCCTGCTCGCCCGCGCCGCCGAGGCCGGCGGCCTCACCGCCCGCGGCTGGACCCGCACCCTGCGCCTGGCCCGCACCATCGCCGACCTCGAAGCCGCCGAAACCGTGCGCCGCGTCCACGTCGCCGAAGCCCTGATCTACCGCCGCGTCGGCCCATCGGCGTCCGAGGGGATGGCGGAGCCGGCGCCCACCCGGGGCCGGGTCTGGCTCGGGCGCTCGATCGGCTGATGGCCAGGCTGGCGCGCATCGTCGTTCCAGGAGAGCCGCACCACGTCACGCAGCGAGGAAACCACCGCGAGCGGGTCTTCTTCGGCGAGGATGACTACCGCGCCTACCTCGACCTGATCGCGTCGGCGTCGCGGGCGGCGCAAACGGCGATCTGGGCCTATTGCCTGATGCCGAACCACGTCCACTTCATCATGATCCCGGGCCGCGAGGACAGCCTTCGCGTGACGTTCGCCGAAGCGCACCGTCGCTATGCGGCCCGCATCCACGGCCGCCGGCGCGTGACCGGTCACCTCTGGCAGGGACGCTTTTCCTCGACCGCCATGGACGACGCCCATCTCTTCGCGGCCGTTCGCTACGTCAGTCTGAACCCCGTGCGGGCCGGGCTCGTGAAGCGCGCCGCCGACTGGCCGTGGTCAAGCGTGAGGACCCACCTGACCGGTCGCGCCGACGGCGTGGTCGAGGTGGACGGTGTGCTGGCCATGACCGGCGATTTCGCGTCCTACCTGGACGAGGAAGAGGACAGGACGCGGGTCGACGCCATCCGCCGCTCGCGCACGACCGGACGGCCGGTGGGCGCCCCATCGTGGTTGACCGACCTCGAGGCCCGGACCGGTCGCGCCCTGGCGGCCCAGCGGCGCGGCCCGAAGCCGCGGAATTACGGTGACACTGTATGAAATAGCCCCTCGGGGCTTCGCATACGTCTGGGTTGGCGAGGCTATTTCATACAGTGTCACCGTAATTCTCCGACCTCTCCGACCGGCTCGCCCGATGCTAATCCACGCAGAAGATGTGCTTCACGTGGCCGTGCTCGATCTGGCCGAAGCAGCCGTACTGGACGTTGAAGCGTTGGCAGACGCCGCGCACGCGGCCTTCGGGGCGGCGCAGCGGGCCGTGGGCCGGGAAGTAGATGCAGGCGCCGAGGCAGTCGGCCTTGTCGGCGCAGGTCTTGCCGCCGTCCGG
>DASZQQ010000104.1:0-6264 GCA_035549595.1 Caulobacteraceae bacterium | reverse complement strand
GACACCTTCTCCCGCGGGGGGAGAAGGGCGACCAGAGGTCGCCTCGCCAAGTCCTTCGGCGTCTTGCGGACTGTCACAGCCCATATGCGATAGCCCTGCCCCAAAAGGGGAAGAGCAAAGGATCAGGCCGTCTGGAGCTGGTCGGCGTACTGGCCGCCCTTGCGGTAGCGCCACAGGTAGGTGGGGATGACCACCTCCATGGCGGTCGGGGTCACGCCGAGGTCGGCGAGGCCCGGGGCGCCTTCCGAGACCACGTTGTCCGACTGCAGCAGGCGCACCTGGTCGGTGGTCAGCGGCGGCGACGGGATCAGGCCCAGCATGCTGCGCAGCGCCGCCTGCAGGTCGCCGAGGCCGCCGAGGAGCGAGGCGAGGCCGAACGGGATCGGCAGCAGGGTGCGCTTGCGGCCGATCTCGGCCAGCATCAGCTTCATCAGCTGCTCGAAGCTCATCACCTCGGGGCCGCCGAGCTCGAAGGTGCGGCCGGCCGCGGCTGGGTCGACCAGGGCCGTCGCGGCCGCCTTGGCGACGTCGGCGACATAGACCGGCTGGAAACGGGTCTTGCCGCCACCGACCAGCGGCAGGGGCATCAGCGGGATCGGCAGGGTCGCCATCGAGGCGAAGAAATTGAAGAAGTGGTCGTCCTGGCCGAAGATCACCGAGGGCCGCAGGATCACCGCCGAGGGGATCGCCTCGCGCACCGCCGCCTCGCCTTCGGCCTTGCTGCGGGCGTACTTCGAGGCCGAGTGGGCGTCGGCGCCCAGGGCGGAGACCTGCACGAAACGGGTGATGCCGCGGGCGGCGGCGGCCTCGGCGATCGCCTTGGCGCCGGCGGCGTTCAGGGCCTCGAAGTTCTGGCTGCCGCACTCGAACAGCACGGCGACGCAGTTGATCACCGCCTCGGCGCCCTCCAGCGCGCGGTCGATGCTGTCGGGGAAGCGGACGTTGGCCTGAACGACCTCGATCTGGCCGACGTCGCCCAGCATGCGCAGGCGATAGCCGCGGCCGGGATTGCGCACGGCGACCCGCACGCGCAGGCCGCGCTTGGCCAGGGCGCGGACGATCTGGCCGCCCAGGAAGCCCGACCCGCCGAACACCGTCACCAGACCCTGCATCGCGCTCACGTCCCGAAGCCCTTGGAAGGACCCCGGATAGACGAGGCGCCACACATGCGCAACGGCGGCGCATTGACCTTCCCGCGCGGGCGCCCTATGCGTCCGCCCTCTCGCGAGCCGAGCCGCCTGGCGGCGTCGGATGCGGCGGGGCCCAGGTGGCGGAATTGGTAGACGCGCTGGTTTCAGGTACCAGTGGTTAATAGCCGTGGAGGTTCGAGTCCTCTCCTGGGCACCATCGCCTCAAGACTCTGGCAAAGGGTCTTCGGCGAAGGTGGCGACGCCGCCCCCGATGCAGCCCGAGGGCTGGATGGGCGCGCCAAAGACCCCCATTTCGGGATTTGCGGCGCCGCCGACGAGGATCAGTGCGGCGTGTCGGCGCGGTGACCCCGCGTCCCTGAAGTGAGATAGGCGGCGCGCGGCCCCACGGCCTGCCGGTTCTGGAGCGGTTGTTGGCGAACCACCTGCATGAAGGCGACCTGCCGGACGGCGCGCTCGCGGGCGCGGTGTCGGTGGCGATCGATTCGGAGACCATGGGCCTTCGCCTCGGCCGCGATCCTCTGTGCGTGGTGCAGCTGTCGGCCGGCGACGGCGACGCCCACATCGTGCGGCTCGAGCGGCCCGGCTACCACTGCCCGAACCTGAAGCGCCTGCTGACCGATCCGGCGGTGCTGAAGATCTTCCACTTCGGCCGCTTCGACATCGCCATGTTCCAGCTGGCGCTCGGCGTCACCACGACGCCGGTCTACTGCACCAAGATCGCCTCCAAGATCGCCCGCACCTACACCGACCGCCACGGCCTGAAGGACGTGACCAAGGAGCTGCTGGCCATCGACATTTCCAAGACCCAGCAGAGCTCCGACTGGGGCGCGGCCCAACTTTCGCCCGAGCAACTGGCCTATGCCGCCTCCGACGTGCTGAACCTGCACGCCCTGAAGGCGAAGCTGGACGATATGCTGGTGCGCGAGGGCCGCATGGCGCTGGCGAAGGCCTGTTTCGAATTCCTGCCCCACCGCGCCGCCCTCGACGTGGCCGGATGGGAGGACGTGGACATTTTCGCCCACAGTTGAGCCTGGCAAAGTTGTAAGACGGTGACCGTGAGCTATTCGCGCGCAGACCAGCAGGGACTTGGACGAGCGGGACCGCCGCCGCGGGTGCGCGCGCGGCAGCACAGCCGCTTCGTGCGCTTCCTGCGCTGGGCCCTGCCGATGATGATGGTCGCCGTGGTCGGCGTGCTGGCGGGGCTGATCGGCGCGCACGCGCTGAAGCGCCAGGCCGGCGCCCACGACGCGGTCAGCCAGATCAAGATGACCAACCCGCGGTTCTTCGGTCGCGACAATCAGGGCCGGGCGTTCATGCTGCAGGCGCGCCAGGCCGCCCGCGACGAGCAGGACCTGCAGAAGGTGCTGCTACAGTTCCCGCAGGTGACGCTGGACGTCGACGGCGCCCACCCCTCGACCCTGACCGCCGACACCGGCGTCTACCGCGAGGACACGCGCATCCTGACGCTGAAGGGCCACGTCCGCGCCGACGACGCCAAGATGACCAGCTTCGCCACCGACCAGGCGGTGGTGAACACGCGCACCGGCCAGGTCACCGGCCCCGAGGCCATCGCCGGCCAGACGCCGATCGGCACGGTCAAGTCCAACCAGTTCGAGGTGAAGGACAAGGGCGACCGGCTGATCTACAAAGGCGGCGTTCACGCGCGGCTCAATCAACGTTAGATGAGGGCCCGCCCGGCCCGGAGATTCTCCAGACGATGACGAAACGGTCGTCCCCGACCTCTCTTGGCCCGACCTCTCTCGGCCCGACCTCTCTTGGCCTGACCCTCGCCGGCCTGGCCGCGATCGCCTGCCTGGCCGCGGCCCCGGCCGCCCGGGCCCAGCTCGACGCCCGCTCCAACGCCCCGATCGACACCACGGCCGACGAGATGGAGGTGATCAACTCCAAGTGCCTGGTGGTGTTCCGCGGCTCGGCCGAGGCGCTGCAGGGCAAGTCGCGGCTGCGCGCCCACACCATCAGCGTCTATTCGCGGCCGAAGGGGACGTCGACCGGCGGCCAGCCCGACTGCGGCGCCACCCAGCGCATCGAGGCCGACGGCGACGTCTACTTCGTCAGTCCCGACCAGCACGCCCGCGGCGACCACGCCGTCTACACCGCGGCCTCGGACCAGATCATCATCACCGGCAACGTCATCGTCGTGCAGGGCAACAACGTCGCCCGCGGCGATCGCCTGACCATCCAGGTGGCGACCAAGGCGGCGAAGCTGGAATCGAACGTCAAGGGCGCCGGCCAGCCGCACCGCGTGCGCGGCGTCTTCTATCCCGAGCACAACGACAACGCCCAGGCGGCGCCGGCCGCCCCGGCCGAGCCTGCGCCGCAGGACGGCGCGCCCGCGACCCCGCCCTCGGCCGGCCAGTCCTGAGGCGGCGATGACCGAGACCCAGCGCCCGCCCCTCGCCCAGGCCACCGCCCACGCCGCGCCGGCCGCCGGACCGGACCGCTCGGGCCTGGTGGTCGACCGCGTCGGCAAGGCCTTCCGGGGCCGCCAGGTGGTCAAGAACGTCAGCCTGCACCTGAACCGCGGCGAGGTCGCCGGCCTGCTGGGACCGAACGGGGCCGGCAAGACCACCTGCTTCTACATGATCACCGGCCTGATCGCGGCCGACTACGGGGCGATCTACCTCGACGGCGAGGACATCACCGCCCAGCCGATGTACCAGCGCGCCCGCGAGGGCCTGGGCTACCTGCCGCAGGAGACCTCGATCTTCCGCGGCATGACCGTCGAGCAGAACGTCATGGCCGTGGTCGAGATGCGCGAGAAGCGCCGCGAGAAGATCCGCGCCATCACCACCGAGCTGTTGGAAGAGCTGCACATCGCCCACCTGCGCACCTCGGCGGCGGTGAGCCTGTCGGGCGGCGAGCGGCGGCGGGTCGAGATCGCCCGGGCCCTGGCCAGCGACCCGGCCTTCATGCTGCTCGACGAGCCGTTCGCCGGCATCGACCCGCTGGCCATCGCCGACATCCGCGAGGTGATCGGCTACCTGAAGAAGCGCGGCATCGGCATCCTGATCACCGACCACAACGTGCGCGAGACGCTCGACATCATCGACCGCGCCTCGATCATCCACGCCGGCGAGGTGCTGTTCGAAGGCACCCCCGAGGAGATCGTCGCCAGCCCCGACGTCCGCCGCGTCTACCTGGGCGACCGCTTCGACTTCGACTGACCGCCTCTTGTCCCTCCCCCTCGTGCGGAGGGAAAGGCCGCGCAGCGGCCAGGGTGGGAGAGTGTGGTGAAGGCCGCGGCCCCAACCGGCTAGCTGTCCTGAAGCGTCGCGCTTCCCCACCCTGTCGATGCTTGCGCATCGACTGTCCCTCCCCATGAAGGGGAGGGAGGAATGTCGCCCGTGCAAAAATCCTGCCAGCATTAACCAATCGATTGCCGGTGCGCCGGTATCCCTGGAATCGGAACAATTCCGGGGAGCCGACTTGGCGCTCAGTCCCAGACTGGAGCTTCGGCAGGGCCAGAGCCTTGTCATCACGCCGCAGCTGCAGCAGGCGATCAAACTGCTGCAGCTGTCGAACCTCGAGCTCGAAGCCTTCGTCGAGGGCGAGCTCGAGCGTAACCCCCTGCTCCAGAGGGACGAGACCGACCACGAGCCCGAGCATGATCTCGACGCGGAGCCGGTCCGCGCCGACGCCGAGCCGTTCGAGGCCGACCGGGTGACCGACTCGGCCGCCGAGGCCGACCTCGACGTCCGCCACGACGACCTCTACGACGGCGCCGCGCCGGGCGACGTGGCCATGGGCGACGCCGGCCCCGGCGCCGCCGACGCCGGCGGCGCGGTCGACTGGTCCAAGGCCGGCCGCGGCGGCTCGTTCGAGGGCGACGACGGCGAGACGCCCGAGAGCCGCGCCCGCGAGGCCACGCTCGCCGAGCACCTCGACGCCCAGCTTTCGGTCTCGGGCCTGACCGGCGCCGACCACGCCATCGCCCAGGTGCTGATCGACGCCGTCGACGACGGCGGCTACCTGCGCGCCGACCTCGCCGAGATCGCCGAGCGCCTCGGCTGCGACGAGGACCGGGTGCTGGCGGTGCTGAAGGTGCTGCAGGGCTTCGAGCCCACCGGCGTCTTCGCCCGCGACGTCGCCGAGTGCCTGCGCCTGCAGCTGGTCGAGCGCGACCGCTTCGATCCGGCGATGGCGGCCCTGGTCGGCAACCTCGAGCTCCTCGCCCGGCGCGACATGGCCGGCCTGAAGAAGGCCTGCGGCGTCGACGACGAGGACCTGAAGGACATGATCGCCGAGCTGCGCGGCCTGACCCCCCGCCCTGGCGCGGCGTTCGGCGGCGGCGAGCCGGCCCAGACCATGATCCCCGACGTCTTCGTGCGCGAGGGTCCCGGCGGCCTGTGGCTGGTGGAGCTGAACGCCGACACCCTGCCCAGGCTCCTGGTCGACCAGCGCTACCACGCGCGCGTCTCGTCGGGCGTGCGCAGCGACCAGGAGAAGACCTTCGTCTCCGACTGCCTGGCCAGCGCCAACTGGTTGATGCGCAGCCTCGACCAGCGGGCCAAGACGATCCTGAAGGTGGCCAGCGAGATCGTGCGCCAGCAGGACGGCTTCCTGGCCTTCGGGGTCGAGCACCTGCGGCCCCTGAACCTGAAGCCCGTCGCCGACGCCATCGGCATGCACGAGTCGACGGTCAGCCGGGTGACCTCGAACAAGTACCTCGCCACGCCGCGCGGCGTGTTCGAGATGAAGTTCTTCTTCACCAGCGCCATCGCCTCCAGCGCCGGCGGCGAGGCGCACTCGGCCGAGAGCGTGCGCCACAAGATCCGCCAGCTGATCGACACCGAGCGCGGCGAGGGCGACGTCCACTCCGACGACGCCATCGTCGAGATCCTGAAGGAAGCCGGCGTCGACATCGCCCGCCGCACGGTCGCCAAGTACCGCGAAGCGATGCGCATCCCCTCGTCGGTGGAGCGCAAGCGCCTGCTGCGCGAGACCGCCTAGGCCGACGCAGCCCTCTCCACCGTTTCGCGGTCCCCAATTCTCTCCTTCCCTTCACGGAAGGGGAATCGCATTTGGCTTCGGCCGGGAGAGTGCGGAGCGTCAGTGGCCTTAAGAAGGACCGGGTGACCTCTGGCGTCCCTTC
>DASZQQ010000103.1:0-4355 GCA_035549595.1 Caulobacteraceae bacterium | reverse complement strand
CACCACCGGCCGCGGCCGCGCGGCGCGGCGCGGCGGCGTCGCCGGGGGGCGGTAGGCGGTGTCCGGCGTCGGGCGCACGTGCGGATCGCCGGCGAGGCGGCGCAGCACGGCCGCCTCGTCCTTCACCTCGGCGTCGACGATGTAGACCTTCAGGATCGCGGTCTTCTTCCGCGCATCGTGCGCCCGCTTCCACACCGACCAGCCAGTGAGGTCCGCCGCCCGCACCCCCAGCCGCGCCGCGATCGCCGCCGGCAGCGCCTCGGGCGGATGGTCGAGCGGGAGCTTGAGTTCCGAGATGCGCAGCATCGGGCCTATTTAGCCGCTCCGCGGCGCGGTTCGAGGGGGCCCGGGTCTCAGCGCGGCTGGCGACCCATGGCGAAGAACTCGTCGTTCGGCCGCATCGAGGTCAGGTTGGCCATGCGGTTGCTGAGCGCGAAGAGGGCGGTGATGGCGCCGATGTCCCAGATGTCCTCGTCGGTGAAGCCGTGCCCGCGCAGGGTCTCGAAGTCGGCCTCGTCCACGGTCGCGGAGGCCAGCGCCAGCTTCAGAGCGAAGTCCAGCATGGCCGCCTGGCGCGGCGTGATGTCGGCCTTGCGGTGGTTGACCGCCACCTGGTCGGCCAGGCGGGGATCCTTGGACCGGACGCGCAGGATCGCCCCGTGCGCCACCACGCAGTAGAGACAGTCGTTGGCCGCCGAGGTGGCGACCACGATCATCTCGCGCTCGGCCTTGGTCAGGCCGCCGTCCTTCTCCATCAGGGCGTCGTGATAGTCGAAGAAGGCGCGCGCCTCGGCCGGCCGGTGGGCCAGGACCAGGAAGACGTTGGGTACGAAGCCCGACTTCTCCTGCACCGCAAGGATGCGGCTGCGCAGATCCTCGGGCAGGTCCACGACTTCGGGGACGGGGAAGCGGCTAATCGGGCGGTCGGTCATGGCGGTCCGGGGGCGAAGGGCGAGGCGGGAGGCCTCTATACCCTATCGCATACCCTGTCGCGGGTCGGGCCACGGCGCGTTCCTGCGCCCGTCGCGAGGAGACGTCCGTCAGGATCGGGTCAGCAGAGTCCGCGCACGATCACGTCGACGTAGGTCTCGGCGGGCGCCCACGGGTACTCGCTGACCGTCACCAGCATGTGCACGATCCCCGTCAGGGCGCAGACCAGGGCTTCGCCCTCGCGGCGGTAGTCGCCGGCCGGATCGCCGCGCGCGGCGGCGATCAGCGGGGCGAAGCGCAGGTAGGCGGGCACGACCTCGGTCTCCTCGATGAACCAGCGGTCGTCCTCGCGCTCGCGCCGGTCCTCGATCAGGAACACGATGCGGTAGCGGTCGGGGTGCGCCAGCCAGTAGTCGACCAGGGCCTGGGCGACCTTCGCCAGGCGCGCCGCGGGATCGGCCTCGGACGCCTCCGCCGCCGCCATCGCCTCGAACAGCGGCGCGAAGGCCTGGGACCACAGGGCGCGGACGATGGCCGTCTTGCCGGGGAAGTAGCTGTAGAGGGTCATGGCCGGCAGGCCAGCGCGCGCGGCGATCGCGCGGATGCTGAGCGCCTCGACGCCGCCCTCGTCGAACAGGCGCTGCGCGGCCTCCAGGATGCGCGCCCGGCCCGCCTCCTGGCGCTCCTCCCGCGACGGCTTGGGGCTGACCGTTCCGACCATGTCCTTCTCGGGTCTCGTACTTGTACGAAGATGGCTTGACCCGCGGCCTCGTACAAGTACGAATGTCGATCTCGTACATGTACGAAAACGTGGGAGAAGAGACCATGACCACCGAAGAGCGGCCCTCGCGCCGCGCAGCGCTTGGCCTCGGCGCGGGCCTGGCCGGACTGGCGGCGACCCCGGCCCTCGCCGCGGTCCCGAGCGCGGCGGACGCCTCGGTCGACGTGGTGGTGGTCGGGGCCGGCTTCGCGGGGCTGACGGCGGCAAGGGCCCTGCGCGCGGCTGGCCACACCGTGGCCGTGCTCGAGGCCGACGACCGCGTCGGCGGGCGCACCAAGCCCGGCACGATCGCCGGCGAGGTGGTCGACCTCGGCGGCCAGTGGGTCGGCCCGACCCAGACCCGGCTCCTCGCGCTCGCCAAGGAACTCGGCGTGGCCGTGGTCCCGCAATACGCGACCGGACTCAACATCGTCGACGTCGCCGGCCACCAGGCCTCGTACGAGGGCGAGACCCCGGCCCTGGATCCCGCGGCCATGGCCGAGTTCGGCGAGGTGATCGGCAAGATCGAGACCTATGCGGCGCAGGTCCCCATGCCCCAGCCGTGGACGTTCGCCGGCGCGGCGGATCTCGACGCCCAGACCGTAGAGTCCTGGGTCCTCGCCAACGCCAGGACCGAGGCGGTGCGCCAAGCGATGCGGCTGATCGTGCGCGCCGTGCTGTCCGCCGAGACGAGCCAGGTGTCGATGCTCTGGCTCCTGGGCTACGCGGCCGCGGCCGGCGGCTTCTCGGCCCTGATCTCGACCCGCGGCGGGGCCCAGGACGCGACCTTCGAAGGCGGGGTCTGGCAGCTCGCCGCCAGATTGGCGGCCGACCTCGGCGCGTCGGTGGTGCTCGAGGCGCCGGTCCGCCAGATCGCCCAGGACGACAGCGGCGTAACGGTGACGACGCCCAAGGGCCGCTGGCGCGCGCGCTACGCCGTCGTCACCGCGCCGCCGCCCCTGGCGAGCCGGATCGAGTACGTTCCCGCCCTGCCGGCGCTGCGCGACGCCCTCACGCAGCGCCTGCCCATGGGCTGCGTGATCAAGGCGCACATCGCCTATGCCCGGCCGTTCTGGCGCGAGAAGGGCCTGACCGGTCTCGTCCTGTCCGACCGCACCGAGTTCGGCCCCTGGTTCGACCACTCGCCGCAGCGCGGAAGTACGGGCGACCTCGTCGGTTTCTTCAACGGCGGCCCGGCCCAGCGGTGGGCGGACCGCTCGCCCGAGGACCGCCGCGCCCAGGTGCTGAAGGACCTCGCCCTCTATCTCGGCGAGCCGGCCCTGAGCCCCGTCGCCTACCTCGAGGAGGTCTGGACGCGCCACCCGCTGCACCGGGGCGGCTACGTCTCTTCGCCCGGCCCCGGCGTCCTCACCGCCTTCGGCCCCGCCCTCCTGGCCCCCGTCGGCCGCATCCACTGGGCGGGCACCGAGACCGCCGACGCCTGGGTCGGCTACATCGACGGCGCCATCCGCTCGGGCGAGCGCGCGGCGAAGCAGGTGTCGGCGCTGCTGTGAAGCTCACTGCGACGGCGGCGGGCCATGTGTTGGGCGCGCCCGCAGACTGGAGGGCGGCTTCTGCGCCTGCCCACTCGCTGACGTTCCTCGAAGCCGCCGTGCCGCTTTCGACTCTTCCCCCTTCAGGGGGAAGTGTCTGCGATGTCCCCCCGGCCTTGAGCCGGGGGGACGGCAGACGAAGGGGGGAGTGCCGAGGGCCTCTCGGCTTCCACCGAGCTTGTAAGGGACACTTCCCCCATCGTCGCCCGCTTCGCTGCGCGAAGCATTGGCGACACTGCCCCCAAAGGGGGAAGAGCTGGGCGTGTTGGCGGTCGCGACCGAGCGGCGTCACGCAGCCGCGCTCGCCCACCGCAGCGACATGCAGGTCAGGCCCGCGTCGATCTTGGCGACCTCGGAGACGTCGAGGGGCCAGACCGTCAGGCCGTGGCGGTCGAGGAGGTCCAGCGTGCGGGGCCAGGCGGCCGGCGCCAGGACCACGTCGTTGACGCGCAGGACGTTGGCGGCGGCGGGTTCGGGCGCGACGAGCCGGCGCAGGTCGGAGAAGAGGTCCGAGGCGGCGATGGCGGGGGTGACGAGGACGGTGTCCTCGTCGACCAGGGTGGCCGCGGTCTTCAGGTGCAGGACGCCGGGCGGCGGGGCGACGATGCGGCTCGGCCGGCCGAGGTCCGCCAGCACGGCGGCGAGGGCCCTGGCGCCGGCCTCGTCGGTGCGGGCCGAAAGGCCGATGTGGACCATGCCGGGGGTGACCAGCACGTCGCCGCCGTCGGCGTGGCCCTCCGGCAGGGTCAGCACCTGGGCGAAGCGGCGGGCCAGCGCCGGGGCTAGGTGGGTGGCCTCGTCGCGGCGGGTCGGCGCGCCGGGCCGCAGCAGGATCGCCGCCTCCGGGAACACCAGCGCCGGGTCCTCGACGAACATCGAGTCCGGGAAGGCCTGGAGCGGCTCAAGGACTTCGACGGCGACGCCGGCGCGCTCGAGGGCCGCGACGTAAGACGCGTGCTCGGCCGCCACCGCCTCGTAGGCGGGGCCCTCGTGGTCGCCGGCGCGCAGGCCGTCGACCACGCTGCGTCCCGGCGACCGGGCGAGGGCCTGGTCGAAGTGGAAGACTGCCGCCAAGGCCTCAGGGCTTCGGCGGCTGGGCCGGCGCGGCCGCC
>DASZQQ010000102.1:0-3654 GCA_035549595.1 Caulobacteraceae bacterium | reverse complement strand
AAGCGCATGGCCTGGAGCGAAGCCTTCGCCGCGCGCCAGATCGGCGAGCAGGACCCTGCCGGCCTCGCCCGCTCGGCCCTCGGCGCGCGCCTGACGGCGCCGGTCGCCACCGCCATCGCCCGGGCCGAAACCCGGCCCGAGGGCCTCTCCATCCTGCTCATGAGCCCGGAGTTCCAGCGCCGATGACCTGCTCAGCGTCCCTCCCCGCCCCAAGCCGGCGCGGCCTGATCGCCGGCGCTCTCGGCCTCGGCGTCACCGTCGAGTTCCTTGGCGGCCGCGCCTTCGCCGCCTCGGACGGCGCGGCGGCCGCGAAGAAGCTGGTCGTCGTCATCTGCCGCGGCGGCATGGACGGGCTTTCGGTCTCGCCCCCGGTCGGCGATCCGAACTACCGGGCCCTGCGCGGGCCGATCGCCATCGCCGGCTTCGGCGAGGCCGGAGGGGCGCTGAAGCTGGACGACACCTTCGGCCTGCATCCAGCGCTCGCCAGCGTCCACGCCCTGGCGCTGAAGGGCGAGGCGCGCATCGCCCCGGCCGTGGCGACGCCGGACCGCGCCCGCTCGCACTTCGAGGCCCAGGACGTGCTCGAGAGCGGCGGCACGGTGGTCTACGGGACCTCGTCCGGCTGGCTGAATCGCGCCCTGGAGGCGATGGGACCGCCCGGGCAGGTCAAGGCGATCTCGGTCGGGGCTACGGCGCCGCTGCTGCTGCGCGGCAAGGTCGAGGCGGCGTCCTGGTCGCCGGGCGGCGCGCCGGAGCGCGACCATCGCCTGCCCGGCATCCTGCAGGACCTCTACGCCAATGACCCGCTGCTGGGGCCGGCGCTGGCCAGTGGCCTGGCCACCGAGTCCATGGCCCGCATCGCCACCGCCGACGCCGACTCCCTGGCCGCCGGCATGACCGGCCCCGAGCCGCCCGCGACCATGACCATGGCCTCAGCCCCGGCCGCACCGGGCGACCGCGCCGGGGCCGGCTACGCCGCCCTCGCCCGCCAGCAGGCGCCCCAGGCGAAGAAGCTCGGCGCCACCCTCGCCGGCTTCATGACCCAGCCCGACGGCAAGCAGGTGGCCGGCGTCTCGTTCGACGGTTTCGACACCCACGCCAACCAGGGCGCCGCCCAGGGCCAGCTGGCGAACCGGCTTGCCTACCTCGACGCCTTCCTCGACGGCCTTTCCAGCGGCCTCGGCCCGGCCTGGAAGGACACGGTGGTCGTCGTCGCCACCGAGTTCGGGCGCACCGCGCACGTCAACGGCACCTCCGGCACCGACCACGGCACCGCCTCGACCGCCCTCCTCCTCGGCGGGGCTCTGAAGCGCGGCGGCATCGTCGGCGACTGGCCGACCCTGCAGCAGGCCAGGCTGTTCGAGAACCGCGACACCGCCCCCACGCTGGACATGCGCGGCCTCTTCAAGGGCGTGCTGCGCGACCACCTGGGCGTCGAGCGGGCGGCCCTCGACACCCGCGTCTTCCCCGACAGCGCCGGCGTCGCCCCCGCCCAGGGCGTCGTGGCCTGACGAAATCGAGACCCCGGCGCGTGCTGTAGCGCCGGGTCCTGCATGGCGGCGCGCTCCCCCCCTGCGCTGTTGCAGGAGCGTCTCCCCGAGCGGGAGACGTGTCTCGACCCCTCGGGCGAACCGCCTCAGGCGAACTCGTCGAGCCAGCGGAAGAAGGCGAGACGCGCCTCGTCGAGGGCCGCCAGCGGATAGTGCTCGAGCACCAGGGCCTTCAGGTCGAGGTCGGGGGCGTTGTAGGCGCCCGAGCGCAGGAACAGCGCCAGGTCGTGCGCCCGGTCCGCGACGCCGAACCTGCCGAGATCGAGCATCGCCGCGCGTCCGTCCGGCTGCAGGACGAAGTTGGGCCAGCAGGCGTCGCCGTGTGTGACCACCAGATCCTCCGTCGGCGGACGATGGGCCAGAAGTTCGGCGAAGACCTGCGCGGCGGGCCGGCCCGCGCGCTCGTCGTCGAAGTCCGCCTCGTCGACGAGGCCGGCGTCCAGCCGGGCCTTCGCGGCGGCGAGCTTCGCGTCCAGGCGCTCGTCGAACGGGCAGGACGCCACCGGCAGGGCGTGCAGCGCCGCCAGCGTCCGGATCGCCGCGACGGCGCCGGCGACGCGCTGTTCCGCCGCCAGGTCGTGCAGCGGGGTCCCCTCCAGGGCCACGGACAGCATCGCCGCGCGGCCCTCGATTTCGCCCGCCCAGACGAGGCGCGGCGCGGGAATGCGCCCGTCCAGCCAGGCCAGGGCGCCGGCCTCGCGGCGCAGTTCGTGGGCCCGGTCCGGCCGGTCCTGGCGGGCGATCTTGGCGAACAGACGTCCCTGCGGCCCCGCCAGTTCCAGCACCACGTCGCCGGAGCGGCCGTGGCCGACCTCGCGCACGAGGCGCAAGGGGCCGGCGCCGGCGGCGGCTTCCAGGGCGCGGACGATGTCGGTCATGCCGGGACGAGATCGAAGGCGATCGTCATCCGCGACGCCTCGCCGCCGAACGGGATCGTGCCGTGCCACATGTAGGAGGGGAACAGCACCAGCATGCCCGGCTCCGGCCGGACCGCGTGGCCGGCTTCGAGGCCGGGGCGGGTCGGCGTACCGGGCGCGCCGAAGCGGATCCAGCCCTCGCGCCCATCGCCGCGCACCGCCGGCGGCAGGGCGACGTAGAAGGCCGACGACAGCCAGCCGCGCGGGTGCACGTGGTCGGCGTGGAAGCCGTGGGGCCTGAGGCGCACCGACCAGACGCCGGCGAAGCGGAAGCCGCCGCGGTTGCGCCTCCGCACCGGATCGGCCCCGGTCCCCAGCCAGGCCAGGTGCTCGCCGATCGGGACCTGGACGGTCTCGAAGAAAGCCCGGATCGCCGGATCGGGCAGGCGGCGCAGGTCGCGCTGGGTCTGGCTGCCGCCGCGCAGGGACTGGCCGATCGGGTGGGCGCCGAGGTCGTGAAGGGGCTGCAGGGCCGCGGCGAGGTCGGCCAGGAACGCCTCCAGGCTCGGCCACCCCGCCGGGGTCGGCAGGCGCCAGGCGCGCACCAGGCCATAGTCCTCCAGGCCAAGTCCGGTCGGATCGCCGCCGAGCCGGGCCGCCGTCGAGCGGTGCGCCAGCGCCAGCTGGTCGTCCGGCGATGACGCGCAGAGCCGTTCGGCGGTGGCGAGCGCGGCGGCGGCCTCCCCTGCCGCGAGTTCGGCTTCGCACAGGGTGGTCAGCACACCGCGGTCGTTCGGCGCCAGGGCCGCGGCCCGCCGGGCCCAGGCGAGACCCGCGTCCGGCTCGATCGCACCGGCCGCATGGGCGGCGGCCGCCAGCAGGCCCGGCCGCTCGCCCTGGGCCTCGAGGGACCGCTTCAGCACCGCCAGGGCCCCGGCCGGATTGCCGGCGAACTCCAGCGCCCTCGCCTTGAGCACGGTCAGCGGGACGGAGGGCGGCGCAGCGTCGAGCGCCGCCGTGGCCGCAGCGACGTCGCCGGTCCGCCGCCAGACCAGCTGGGCGAGGTCGTCATGGGCGTCGGCGTAGTCGGGGCGACGCTTCACGGCTTCGCGCAGGGCGGCCTCCGCCTCGTCGTAGCGCCCCTGCCCTTCCAGCGTCCGGCCGAGCAGCAGCCAGGTCTCGGGCGCGTCCAGCCCGGCGCGCATCGCCGCGCGCGCCTCGGCTTCGGCGCCGGCCGCGTCCCCGGC
>DASZQQ010000101.1:0-2807 GCA_035549595.1 Caulobacteraceae bacterium | reverse complement strand
CCCGGCCTGACGCGCCGCCTGGGCCAGCAGTGGCGGGTGAGCGCGCCGTGGCTGCGCTGGGCGGTGGCGGCGCAGTTCGCGGCGATCGTCATCGGCGGGACCTTCCTGTGGCAGCTGCAGCAGAAGCCGGCGGCGCCGGTGGTCTATCATGCCCTGGGTGCGGCCCCGGAATCGGCGGCCGGCAATGTGGTGGTCGTCTTCCGCCCCGACGCCAGCGAGCGTGACCTGCGCCAGGCCCTTCGCGACACCCACGCCCGCCTGGTCGACGGGCCGACGGCGGCGGACGCCTATATCCTGCATGTGACGCCGGAGGACCGCGACGCCGCCTTGCTTGCCTTGCGCCGGAAGCCGGCCGTCGTGCTGGCCGAGGCCATCGACGCCGGGGGCGCGCCGTGAGACGGGATCGCGTCGTCATGGCCGGGCTGTGGATCGCCGGCCTGCTCCTGCTGGCGCTGGGCTTCTGGCTTCTGACCGGCCGGATGGCCCTTGCCGAAGCGCCGGCCGCCGATCCGCAGCGCGAGGTCCTGGTCCTGCTCAAGATGCCGCCGGAGCATTACAGCGCCCAGTCGGCCTATGGCGGCAGCTATGGCGGCGGCGAGGCGAGGGGCGCCCGCCGGCGTTTCGCCGAGGGCCGCGCCAGGGCCAACGGCCTGATCCTGGTCGATGACTGGCCGATGCCGATGGCGGGGCTTGACTGCTACATCATGGCGGTGCCCGACGGCCGCAGCACGCAGGCCGTCGCCGACCAGCTGTCGCACGACCCCGGCATCGCCTGGGCGGAGCCGATGAACACCTATACCGCCCAGGGGGCGGCGACAGGTGCGGCCATCAATGACCCGCTGTACCGTGTCCAGCCGGATGCGGCCGAATGGCGGCTCGATGACCTCCACCGCATCGCCACCGGCCGCGACATCCGCGTCGCCATCATCGACAGCGCCGTCGACCGCAACCATCCCGACCTGGCCGGGCAGGTCGTGGTCAGCGAAAACTTCGTGCCGGGCGCGTTCCCCGCCGCCGAAAGCCATGGCACCGGCGTGGCCGGGATCATCGCCGCCGTGGCCGGCAACGGCAAGGGCATCGTCGGCGTCGCGCCGCACGCGCGCCTTATGGCCCTGCGTGCCTGCAGGCAGGGCGAGACCGCCACCACCTGCGACAGCCTGAGCCTGGCCAAGGCGATCTATTATGCCGTCGAGCACGATGCCGACATCATCAATATGAGCCTGTCCGGCCCGGACGACCCCTTGCTCGGCAACCTGCTCGACCTGGCCCGGCAACACGGTGCGACCATCGTCGCCGCCTTTGATCCGGCCGCGCCCGGCGGCGGTTTCCCGGCCTCGCACCGCGGCGTGGTGGCGGTGATCGACGAAGGCGCCGAGCCGGCGGGCGCGGGCGTCTTCGGCGCGCCGGGCCGGGACATACCGACGACCCAGCCCGACGGCGGCTGGTTCTTCGTCAACGGCAGCTCCTTCGCCGCCGCCCACGTCAGCGGCCTGTTCGCCCTTCTTCGCGAAAAGACGCACAAACCTCAGTCCGGCGCGGCCCTGGTCACCGTCGCCGGCAGCGACGCCGTCGACCCCCAGGCCACGCTCCGGCGCGTCACCGGCGCGGGCGCGCTGGCCGCCGCGGCAAGTCCGGCGCGGCCGTGAATGGGCAGGGCAGGGCTGCACATGGCGAGCGCGGCCGTCGCCCTGCTGATCGCCGGCGTGGCGCCCGCCCATGCGCAACTGGCCGGTAGTGCTGCGCTTGAATCCGATGATCGCGTCAGGGGCCTGACCTTCAGTCACGGCCAGCCGGCCCTGCGCCTCAACCTGTCCTACGATCATTCCGGCGGCGGCTATGCCGGCCTGTCCCTGATCGGCGCGCAGGGCTATGACGGCGGCCACGACACGCGTGGCTACACGGCCTGGGCCGGTTACATATCACCCCGCCGCCAGGGCCTGGCCTGGGAGGCGGGCTTGACCCACACCCACGTCGATAACGGATTCGCCTACGATTACAGCGAGGTCTATGCGGGGGTGTCGGGCGATCATTTCAGCGCCCGCCTGTCCTATTCGCCGCGCTATTACGCGCCGGGCACGGCGACGCTCTATGCCGATGTCAGCTGCGGCCGGCGGTTGTCATCGCACTGGCGCGTCTTCGCGCACGCCGGGGCGTTGACGCCGGTATCGGGCCCGGTGCACAGGCAGCGCTATGACGTGAGCACCGGCATGGCGCTGTCGGTCAGCCATTACGAGCTCCAGCTCGCCTGGGTGAAAAGCACGCCGTGGAAAATCTATCCCGGCCGCGTCATCGACGACGGCGAAGCGGTGGTGCTCAGCGCGACGGGCTATTTCTAGGGCGGAATGACTTAAGGCGGAAGGGGACTTTGCCGACCTTTCCCCCTTCCACCGCTTCGCGGTCCCCCTTCCCCGTAAACGGGGAAGGAAAAGGCAGGGCAGCTTTTAACCAGGCGGGTCGTAGCCGCGCCTGGCATGGTGTCGCCGCTCGGGCGGTTCCAGGCTGGCGAGAAGCTTCACGATGGCGGCCTGATCGAGAGAGGTGACGGGACCGCGAAAGGGCGCGGTCTTCCGCGTCCGGAGATGGGCCGGCGGGGCGAACGGCGCGGCGGGCTCGAAGCGGACCCGCGTCCTGGCGTCGGACCTGCTGTGCTTGGTTTCCGGCGCGGCGATTTCGGGCGCGGCGGTTTCGGGCGCGCCTTGCGGCAGGCCCGGCAGGACGGCCGGCACCGGCTGGGCCGGGTTTTGTGGCCGGGCCGTCGTTTCGGCCGCGTCCCACCACCCGCCCAGGCTCTTGCGGCGGCCTTCGCC
>DASZQQ010000100.1:0-13368 GCA_035549595.1 Caulobacteraceae bacterium | reverse complement strand
GACGGCGTGCGCACGACGGGCGCCCAGACGCGCTACCAGAAGGACGCCGTGATCCCGCCGGCCTCCACCTCGACCTCGACCGCCATCGCCGGCGCCTCCAGCGCCGGCGGCGCGGCGCCCCAGTAGCCGCGGCCGTGCGAGCGCCGCATCATGCGTATGTGAGGGAGTGAAACCCGTGAGTGATTTGCCTCAGCGACTGAAGTTCCTGCCCGACGTGGGACGCGCTGATGGCCAGACCAGAGGCGTGATGGCTAAGAGTGTCGGCGTGGTGGACGGGGTGATCGGCGGCACCGACCGCGTTATGTCGCTCGCAGCCCTGTTTCCCCAGGCCCAGTTCGTTTCCGCCGGTCCGATCTGGCCCGAGCGGGCGCCGCCGTGCGACGTGCTCATCGCGCCGGTGGACGCCCTGTCGGCCCAGGACGTGGACGGCGCCGTCCGCCGCCTGAAGGCCCGCGGCCAGGTTCAGGTCATCGTCGTGCTGAAGAACGCCGACGTGATGACCACGCGGCGTCTGGCGCACGAGGGCGCCGCCGACGTGTTGTCCGCGCCAGTGTCCGAGCCCACCCTGGCGCTCAGCCTCGAGCGGATCTTCGCCAGTTCCGCGCACGGCGGCGGCGACCGAGGCCCCACCGGCGAGATCGTCGCCTTCCTCAAGGCGGGCGGCGGCGTCGGCGCGACGGTGATCGCCACCCAGCTGGCGGCGATGCTCGCACAGCGCAGCGGCGCCTCGGTGTGCCTGGCCGACCTCGACGTCCAGTTCGGCGCGGCCAGCCTCTATCTCGACCTGCCCGAAGCCCTTACCCTCGGCGACTTCCTGGCGTCCGGCCAGCCGCTGGAGGAGACGCCGTTCGAAGCGGCCCTGGCGCGTCACCACAGCGGCGCCCGGGTGCTGGCCGCGCCGCGCGACCTGACGCCGCTGGAGATCCTGGCGCCGCAGCACATCGACGCCCTGTTCGCCGCGCTCCGCCGCGACTTCGCCCTCACCCTGGTCGACCTGCCCTCGGTGTGGACGGCCTGGAGCAACCGGGCGCTGCAGCTGGCCGACCGCATCGTGCTGGTGACGCAGTTGACCGTGCCGCACGTGAACTTCGTGCGCCGCCAGATCCGCGCCCTGGCCAGCCAGGGCCTGGACGGCGTGCCGCTGATCCTGGTCTGCAACGGCCTTTCCGCCGACCAGCAGGCCGGGCTGTCGGTGAAGGCGGCCGAGAAGGCGATCGGGCGGACGTTCGACGCCGTCCTGCCCGAGGACCGGAAGGTGGTGAACGCGGCCATCAACCAGGGGGTCGAGCTCGCCCAGGTCAAGCGCGGCACGAAGCTCGAGAAGGCGATCGGCGAACTCGGCGTGAAGGTCGCCGCCTCGGCGCTGACCCTGGCGAGGAGCGGGCGATGAACAAGGCGACGGCCTTCTGGCAGAACGCCCAGGTCCAGACGCCGCCGGCCCCGCAGGGCCCGGCCGCGGCGCCGGACGAGGCCATCAGCCTGCGCGTGCGCATCCACCAGCGCCTGCTCGAGATCCTGAACCTCTCGCTGCTGGACCGCACGCCGCGCGAGCAGCTGAAACTGGAAATCCGCGGACCGATCGCCCAGCTGCTGGCCGAGGAGAAGCGGTTCCTGACGCCGGCCCAGACGGACCGGCTGATCGAGGACGTCCTGGACGAGATCCTCGGCCTCGGCCCGCTGGAGCCGCTGCTGAAGGACGAGACCGTCAACGACATCCTGATCAACACCCACACCACGGTCTATGTGGAGCGCGGCGGGCGGCTGGAGCTGACCGACGTCCGCTTCCAGGATGCGCGGCACCTGGTGCGGATCATCAACAAGATCGTCGCGGCGGTCGGCCGTCGGGTGGACGAATCCCAGCCGATGGTCGACGCGCGCCTGGCCGACGGCAGCCGCGTGAACGCCATCATCCCGCCTCTGGCGGTCGACGGCCCTCTGGTGTCGATCCGCAAGTTCGCCGCCCGCCCGATTCACATGGGCCGGCTGGTTGAGCTGAAAACCCTGACCACCGAGATGGCCCAGGTGCTGCAGGCGGTGGTCAAGGCCAGGCGCAACATCCTGATCTCCGGCGGCACGGGCTCGGGCAAGACGACGCTGCTGAACGCTCTGTCGGCCTACATCGACGTGCACGAGCGGATCGTCACCATCGAGGACTCGGCCGAGCTGCAGCTGCAGCAGCCGCACATCGGCCGCCTGGAGACCCGCCCCGCGAACATCGAAGGCAAGGGCGAGGTCACCCAGCGAGACCTGGTCAAGAACGCCCTGCGCATGCGCCCCGACCGCATCATCGTCGGCGAAGTGCGGGCCGGCGAAGCCTTCGACATGCTGCAGGCCATGAACACCGGCCACGACGGGTCGATGACCACCATCCACGCCAACACGCCCCGCGACGCCCTGTCGCGCGTGGAGCAGATGATCGGCATGGCCGGGCTCGACATCTCGCCGCGTTCGGTGCGCCAGCAGATCTCGTCGGCCATCCACATCGTCGTTCAGATCGAGCGCCTGGAGGACGGCCACCGCAAGATCGTCTCAATCTCCGAACTGGTCGGCATGGAGGGCGACATGATCACCATGCAGGAGATCTTCCGCTTCAAGCGCCATGGCCGCACCTCGGATGGCCAGGTGGCCGGCGATTTCGAGACCACGGGGGTGCGGCCCAAGTTCATGGACGTGCTGGAAGCGCGCGGCATCGAGCTGCCGCCGATGCTGTTCGCGCAAGGGCGGAGGTCGCAGTAGATCCGATGCTGCTGCCGCTGATCTACGTCCTGGCCTTCATCGCCGTCGTGCTGGCGATCCAGGGCGTGGCCGGCCTGGTGTTCGCGCGCGGTGACGCTACGCGCCGCGTGAACCGGCGCCTGACCATGCTGGAAACCGGCATGAGCCACGAGGAGGTCTACGCCAACCTGGTGCGCCGCCTGCCCGGCGCGGCCACGGCCGCACCCTCCTTCTACGACCGCTTCGCCCTGCGCGTGCGGCAGACGGGCCTGGACGTGACGCCGATGCGGCTGATCGTCGTCGCCGCCGCCCTGGGCGGGGCGCTGTGGCTTGTCAGCCTGGCGTTCTTCGCCTCGTCGAAGGGCGGCGGGCTGTTCGCCAACGCGCTCGTCTCGCTGGTCGGCGCCTTCGGGCTCGCCGCCGCCGGCCTCTGGGCGTTCGTCGAGAACCGTCGCGCGGCGCGCCTGAAGCAGATCGAGGCGCAGCTGCCCCTCGCCCTCGACATCGTCAACCGCGCCATCCGCGCCGGCCACCCGGTGGTCTCGGCCGTCCAGCTGGCGGCCCAGGAGATGGGCGATCCGATCGGCACGGAGTTCGGCCTCGTCGTCGACGAGACCACCTATGGCCTCGACTTCAAGGACGCGTTGGCCAGCTTCGCGCGCCGCACCGGCTCGCGCGACGCCCACTTCTTCGCCGTCAGCGTCGGCATCCAGGCCGAGACCGGCGGCAACCTGGCCGAGATCCTGGAGGGCCTGGCCAGTGTCATCCGCGGCCGCCTCACCCTGGCCCAGCGCGTCAAGGCCCTGGCCAGCGAAGGCAAGGCCTCGGCCATGATCCTCTCGATCCTGCCGATCTTCCTGGTCGGCAGCCTCTTCCTGCTGGCGCCGAAGTTCTACACCTCCAAGTTCAACGATCCGGTGTTCTGGCCCGTCGTCGGCGTGGTCGTGCTCGTCTACCTGATCGGCCAGGTGATGATCAGCCGCATCATCAACATCAGGTACTGAGGGGGACCGGCCGATGCAGTGGATCGAGTTCTTCATCGAGGCGATCACCTTCGCAGTGGTGGTGTTAGGCGCCTGGGCCGGCCTGCGCGCGCTCGAGAACATGTGGGACGTACGCCGCCGCCTGGCGCAGACCGAAGGCGTCGCGCCGGCGACGGCCGCGACGGCCGCAGGCGGGCAGGTGGTGCGGGCCACCGACGTGCAGAACCCGATGCTGCGATGGGTGCAGTCCTCCAGTTCGCTGTCCGACACCAAGGACCGCGAGAAGCTGAGGCGCGACCTGTCCCTCGCCGGCGTCGAGCATCCGGCCGCGCCCGTGTGGTATGTGATCGCACGCTTCGGCGCGGCGATCGGCCTGCCGCTCGCCTTCCTGTTCGCCCAGCAACTGATGGCCAAGCCGATGACGGGCTTCGGACTGATCGTCGGCGCCCTGGCCCTGTGCGGCCTGGGCCTGGTCCTGCCGCGCGCGATCCTCGACAACCGCATCAACGCGCGCCGCGAGGAGCTGGAGCACGAGTTCCCCGACGCCCTGGACCTGATGGTCGTCTGCGTCGAGGCGGGCCTGGGCCTCGAGGCGGCCTTCGTCCGCGTCGGCGAGGAGGTGCGCGAGAGCCATCCGCGCATCGCCGAGACCTTCAACCGCCTGTCCGAGGAGATGCGCGCCGGCCGCAGCCGCACCGACGCCCTGCGCGCCATGGCCGACCGCACCAGCGTCGATGCGATGAAGTCGTTCGTCGCCCTGCTGATCCAGACCGATACGCTCGGCACCAGCATCGGCCAGACGTTGCGCTCCTACGCCGCCGAGATGCGCCAGATGCGCTTCCTGAAGGCCGAGGAGAAGGCCATGCGCATTCCGGTGCTGATGACCATTCCCCTGGTCGCCTGCATCCTGCCGGTGATCATCACCGCCCTTCTGCTGCCGCCCGTTCTGGACGTGATGCGCACGCTCGCCCCGGCGCTGAAGGGTCACCACCATTGAGGCGCGCCATGACGAAGATTCGCACCGCCACAGCCCTGATCGCCCTGGCCGCCGCCGTCTCCGGCTGCGCGCTCGTCCCCCACAGCCTGCGCATGGCGCGGGTCAAGCCGGTCCGGATCACTCCGGTCGAAGCCCCGGCGGCGCCCACGGCCGAGGCCAGGGCCGACGCCGCCTACCGTTCGGCCAGCGCGGCCATCTGGCGGCGCGACTACGGCCGGGCCCTCGACCTGCTCCAGGAGGCCCGCGCCGAGACGCCGAACGACGTGCGCGTGCTGAACGCCTTCGGCGTGGTCTACGACAAGCTCGGCCGCTTCGATCTGTCGGCCCGCTACTACGCCCATGCGCTGGCGCTGGACCCGAACTCGCAGGTCGTGGCCCAGAACATGGCCTGGTCGGCCGTGCTGCAGGGCCGTGTGCCGGTGTTCGCCGAGAACGCGCCCGCCGTGGCCGTTGCGAACGCCGGGCCTTCGACGCCCGCGCCGCTCGTCGCCGGCCCCCTGCGCCCGGCCGTCGCGCAACACCTCACCCTCAGCGGCGCCCCGGCGGCGCAAGACTGGGCCGTCGAGGCTGCAGCCGCTGCAGTCCCGGCGCCCGACCCCTCCACCGCCCCTGGCGGTCTCCTTCGGGCGCGGGAGGACTTGTCGCCGAAACGGCGGGCCCCCCAGTCTTCCCCTGCCGGGGGAAGCGGGCCGCGTCGCGGTGGAGGGGGTTCTGAAGACCCCGTGAACGGCCGCGTCGTGCAGGTGGCGCCCGGGGTCGTGATGCTGGTGCTGGAAGAGGCGCCGCCGACGCCGAAGCCCCTGCCGGCGATCACCGGCCACGCCCTGACCATCGTCGACGCCACCGGCCGCACGGGCGCGGCCGAGGGCGTGCGCCTGCAGCTGGCCGACAAGGGCTGGTCCGCGCCGAGGGACCAGGTGCGCCCCGGCCCGGTCGAGGCCCGCTCGAGCATCGTCTATCCGGCCGCCGACCAGCGCGCCGCCCAGGCCCTGGCCCGCAGCCTGGCCCGGCCCGTGCGCCTGGTCGCCTGCGACGACGGCTGCCAGGGCGTGCGCCTGGTGCTGGGCGCCGACTGGCCGCTCCGGCCCGCGAGGCGCCGGAGCTGACCGGGTCCGGGAGCGCGGCCTCCGGTGGCCCATTTCCTGCATCGGTTCAGCCTCGAAGGGGCGTAGGCGCATGAGACTGACATTCCGCATCGGACTGGCCCTTGCGGCCGCGGCGATCGCCGCCGCGCCGGCCGCGCCGGCGTCCGCGGGGCTCTTCGGCCGCCATGCGCACCACGAGGCCCAGGCGGGCCTGCCCGACAAGGCCGTCGCCCAGATCCAGAAGGCCCTCGACGAGCAGCGCTACGTCGATGCGGGCCGCATGATCGACGAGGCGGTGCTGTCCGGGGTGAAGGATCCGCGCCTGGCCCTGATGTCGGGTCAGCTGGCGCTGGGTCGCGGCCAGTACGACACCGCCATCGTGCAGTTCAAGCTGGCCGAGGCCGACCATGACGCGCGCGCCAAGGCGCTCGAGGGCGAGGGGCTCGCCCTCTCCCTGCTCGGCCGCTCGGACGAGGCGCTGCACGTCCTGCAGGACGCCGTCACCGCCGACCCTTCGTCCTGGCGGGCGTGGAACGCGCTCGGCAGCGAGTACGACCAGCGCGGAGACTTCACGCGCGCCGAGACCGCCTACGAGCATGCGCTCGTCGATTCCGACAACGCCGCCATGGTGCTGAACAACCGCGGCTACTCGCGGCTCTTGCGGCAGGACTACGACCGGGCGGTGGACGACTTCGTCGACGCCCTGAAGAAGAAGCCCGACATGGCGCCCGCGCGCACCAACCTGCGCCTGGCCCTGGCGATGAAGGGCGAGTACGACCGCGCCCTGCAGGGCGGCTCGCCGGCCGACCAGGCCGCGCTGCTGAACAACGCCGGCTTCGCCGCCATGACGCGCGGCGACTATTCGCGCGCCGAGCAGCTGTTCGAAGAGGCGATCAAGGCCAAGGGCGAGTACTACGCCAAGGCCGCCGCCAACCTGGAAACCGCCCGCGCCATGGCCGCGCGCTCTGCGGCGACGCCGGTCGCCGCCGCGGCCTCTCCTGCTCCGGCCCCGGCCGTCGATGCCCCTCGATAGTCTCGCGCGGCTGGCGATCGCCGCGGTCTTCACCGGCCTCATGGCCTGGGGCGCCGTCAGCGACGTGCGCCGGCGGCTGATCCCCAACCGCGTCGTCCTGGCGATCCTGGCGCTCTGGCTTCCGTTCGCGCTGGCCAACGGCTTCGAAGGCTGGCTTTCGGCGCTGGAGGCCTTCGCCCTGGCGCTCGCGCTCAGCATGGCGCTGTGGGCCGGCAGGATCATCGGCGCCGGCGACTCCAAGCTCTTCGCCGCCGCCGCCCTCTACATGGGCATGGGCTTCCTGCCCGCGTTCGCGCTGGCGACCGCGCTCGCCGGCGGCTGCGTGGCGCTGGTCAGCATCGCCAGCCGCGGGCCGCAGAAGGCCTTCGCCATGATCATGCTGCGTGGCCAGGGCGACTGGGGTCCGGGCGTGCCCTATGGGGTGGCCATCGCGGCCGGCGCCGTGGCGGTGATGTGGGCGGGGCTGTTCGACGGACTTCAGCCGATCGCCTGGCTGGGCGCCACGAGGGCGGTCGCCGGAATGCTGCATCCGGTCTTCTACCGCACCCCGCTGCTCTAACCCTGCCGCGCCGCCCCCTGGGCGAGCACGCTCAGCACCTGCTCCTTGGGGCCGTCGGCCAGGACCCGGCCGGCGTCCATCACGATCAGGCGGTCGACCAGGGCCAGCATGGCGTGGCGATGGGTCGAGACGATCAGGGTGTGGTCGGGTCCGAGCGCCTTGCCAAGGCGCTCGATGAACAGCTGCTCGCTGGCGGTGTCCATGGCCCCGGTGGGCTCGTCGAGGAACAGCAGGCGGCCGGGCGAGACCAGGGCGCGGGCAAGGGCCATGAAGCTGCGCTGGCCGCCGGAGAGGCGCGAGCCGCGCTCGCCGACCGGCAGGTCGAAGCCGGTCGCCTCGCGCGACAGGAACAGGTCCGCCCCGGAGTTGGCGACGGCCGCCAGCAGCACCTCGTCGCTGGCGCCGGGCGCGCCCAGCATCAGGTTGTCGCGCACCGTGCCGCTGAACAGCTCGGCCTCCTGGCCGACGTAGCGGAACGCCTTGCGGATCTCGTGCGGATGGTGCTGGCCGCTGTCCAGGCCGTCGATCACGAGCGCCCCGTCGGTCGGGGCATAGAGGCCGCAGAGCACCCGGCCCAGGGTCGACTTGCCCGAACCGACGCGGCCGATCACGCCGATGCGCTCGCCCGGCCGGATGGCCAGGGTCACCTCGCTCAGGGTGTCGGCCGAGGCCTCGGGATAGCGGAAGCGCAGGCCCCGCATCTCCACGGCGCCGCGCTCGATGGTCGGCGTCACCGAGCGCACGTTCTCGAGCCGCTCGTCGGGCGAGGCCATCACCCGGTCGAGGCTGTCGAGGGTCATGAACGCCTGGCGCGCGCGGGTCATCAGGAAGGCCAGCTGGCCGACCGGCGCCAGGGCCCGGCCCGAGACCATGACGATGGCGACGATGGCGCCCATGGAAATCTTGCCGGCGCTGAACATGTAGAAGCCGCCGACGACGAGGCCGATGCTGATCGCCTGCTGGCAGAGGCCCGCCAGGTTCACCGCCACCGCCGAAAGCCTGCGCAGGTTCTCCTGGGTGCGGGCCGACATGTCGGCGTAGCGCCGCCAGCGCCCGAGCATGCGGCCCTCGCCGCGCACCGCCTTGATGGTCTCCAGCCCGCCGATGGTCTCGACCAGGGTCGAGTGCTGCAGCGAGGCGTCGGCCTGGGCGTCCTTCAGGGCCGCGGTCATCGACCGCTGCAAGGAGAATCCGGCCGCGATCATGATCCCCACGCCGACCAGGGGGACCAACACCAGCCAGCCGCCGAGGGCGACGATCAGGCCCAGGAACAGGAACACGAACACCATGTCGACGACGAGGACGATGGTCGTCGAGCCGAAGAAGTCGCGCACGCTCTCGAACTCGCCGATGCGGCGGGCGAGCGCGCCGGTGGCCCCGCTGCGCGCCGCCAGCGGAGTGTTGACCACCTTCTCGAACAGCCGCTGCTGCACGCGCGCGTCGATGTCGCGACCGACCTCGTCGACCAGCTGGGCGCGGGCGTAGCGCAGCAGGAACTCGAAGCCGAAGGCGAACACCACCCCGATCGCCAGCACCCAGAGGCTCGCCTCGGCCTTGTTCGGGATGATGCGGTCGTAGACGTTCATCGTGAACAGGGGCATGGCGAAGCCCAGCAGGTTCACCAGCACCGCGCCGAGGGCGACGAAGCCGAAGCTGCCGCGGGCCTTGTAGAGTTCGCTCCAGAACCAGTGGTCGCGCGCCCGGCGGAAGACGTCGCCGCCCTGCCCGCGCTCGCGCGCCGGGTCGGCCTCGACGACGACGGCGCGGCCCGCGTAGTCGGGCTCGAGGCTCTCGAGCCTGATCCAGGCCTCGCCGCCGCGGGCGGGATCGAACACCCGCCCCTGCCCTTCCTTGACCTCGAACAGAACCGCCGCGCCGCGCGCGCCCAGGTCCAGGATCGCCGGCAGGCGGCGGCGGTCGAAGCGCCGAAGCGGCAGGGTCATGGTGTGGCTGCGGAAGCCGACGCGCTCGACCGCGGACTCGACCTGGTGGAACGGCAGGTCGCCGTTCTCGGCCAGGGCCAGGCCCGCAAGCAGGGTCACCGGCGAGGCCGGACGGTCGTACTGCGTGGCCAGGGTCTGGATGCAGGCCAGCACCGGATCGACCCGGCCCTCGGCGCCGGCAGGCGCCTCGGTCGGGTCGGGCAGCAGGCGGAACTTGGAGGCGTTCAGGGTTCAGCTCCGGGTACTAAAAATCGGGCGAGCGTCGAACGCCGCCGCCGTCAGTCCACGTGGTGGCGTTCCATGGTCTCCGCCGGCGGCGTCGGCGGGGTGTTGAAGGTCTGGCGCGCGTTCGCCTGCGCGTCGGCCGGGCGGGTGACGCCCAGGGTGTCCAGCAGGGTGCCCGTCGAGGCCAGGATCTTGTACTCGGCGAACAGCTCGGCGAACCGGGCCGTCTCGCGCAGGACCTGCGAGTTGTAGCGGGTGTTCTGGGCGTCGAGCACGTCGAGCAGCGAGCGCTTCCCGACGCGGAATTGCTCGCGGTACGAGTTGACCAGTTCGTCGGAGACGCGGGACTGGTTGGTCAGGGTCTCCAGCAGCGAGGCCTGCTGCTCGCGCCGGTTCCACGCCTGCTGGACGTCCAGGTCGACCTCGCGCATCACCTCGAGCAGCTTGTAGCGCTCCTCGCTGGCGCGGCGGACCTGCTCCTGGACGTTGGCCTGGTTGATGCCGCCGCTGAAGATGTTCCAGTGCATCACCACGCGCCCCTGCACGTCCGTGGTGCGGTCCTCGAAGCCGTCGACGTCGTTGCCGGCGCGGCCGGTGACCTCGAGCGACACCTTCGGCCCGAGCGCCGAGCGCGCCTGGCGCACCAGGGCCAGCGCCGCGTCGACGTCCGCCTGCGCGATCTTCACGCGGGGATTGTTGGTGCGCGCCAGGCTCACGGCGTCGCCCTGGTTCTGCGGCAGCTGGGCGGTGACCGGCGCCGGCAGGGTCGCCGAATCGAGCGGTAGGCCCGTGCGCGACATGAAGGCGATGGCCGAATCCAGCAGATCCTCCTGGGCCTCGGTGACCCGGGCGCGAGCGGCGTGCTGGCGCTCCTCGGCCTGCTGCAGGTCGGCGACGCTGATCGAGCCCTGCTGCACCCCCTGCTGCAGGTCGCCGACCATCTGGTCGTGGAAGGCGACGTTGTCGCGGCCGATGGCCACCAGCCGCTGCTGCAGCAGGTAGTTCAGGTACTCCTTGACCACGTCGAGGGCGATGAACTCCGAGCGCTCGCCGACCCGGTTCGCGGCCCCGTCGGTGCGCGCGGCCTGGCGGTCCAGCTCCGAGCGGCGGTAGCCGGAATCCCAGATCGTCTGGCTGGCGGTGATTCCGACCTCGACCGGCTTGAGGGTGCGGTTGTCGAGGCCGAGCAGGCGGCGGGTGGGGTTGTCCAGCCGCTCCACGCCGGCGGACGCCTCGACGTCGGCGCGCGGCAGGTACAGGCCCTGGGCCTGCTTGCGCTCGAACTCGATCGCCTGCTTGTCCTGGATCGCCGTGCTGATCTCGGGGTTGGACGAGACGGCGGCCTGCACGGCCTCCTTCAGGTCCGTGGCCTGGGCCGCGGGGACCAGGCCCGCGACCAGGGCCACGGCGGTGGAGAGCGCGAGCGCCGCGCGGCGGTGATGGGTCCGGTTACGCATGTTCGTCTCGCTCACCCTATTGCCCGCCGCTCGTGGCGGTGACTTCGACGCGACGGTTCAGGGGCTCCCTGACGCCGTCCTCGGTCTGCACGGCCGGGGCGCTCTCGCCCTTGCCCTCGACGCTGACCATCTGTTGCGGGGCTCCGGCCTGGACCAGCAGGGCCGCGACGTTCTGGGCCCGGCGCTCGGAGAGCCGCTGGTTGTAGCTGTCCGTGCCCGCGCGGTCGGCGTGGCCGGTCACGTGGATCGACGTCCAGCCGCAGGTCTGCAGGCTCTCGACGGTCTTCTGGACGATCGGCGCGGCCTCGGCCGGCGGGGTGTCCACGTCGAAGGCGAAGTAGAACACGATCGGCAGCTTCACCGAGCAGACCGGCTGCTCCGGCGGGGGCGGAGGCGGCGGCGGAGGCGGCGGCGGAGGCGCGGGCGGCGGCGTCAGCATCCGCTGGTAGAAGGCGTCGCACTTGTCGATGCTGTCTTCGTCGACCGTGTTCGACTTGAAGAAGCCGAGCGCGATGCCGCAGGCGACCTTGGTCTCCTGCGCCCAGTGGAAGCGCGGGTCCGGCGCCGTGATGATGGCGCGGTCCTGGGTCGCCTGCACGGCGGCGTCGAACCGCTTCTGCACCTCGCCCACCATGGCCCCCCTGGAACCGAGGCCGAGGATCGGAGACTTCGGCAGACCTTGTGCGTCGGCGGCACTCGCCCAGCAGGCGAAAGCACCAACCGAGCAAAGTGCAATGTAACGCAGAAGCATATTACCCCCTCGCGCTGAGCGAATTGCTATTCATCAGCCAGGAACACCGACGTCAACCTTCGCTAGACATGAGATTGCGCGATATCGGTATGGTGGTTCATGGTTGATAAATGGTGACCAAAATCAATAGGCATCGACCACGACAGTCCTGGGACGCCGCCGCCGACACTCGCCTCTGCCCCGGTCCCGCCGGCCGCGACGTGGGCCTGCAGGACGCTGACGCCCGGCGCGCCGGCCTCGCCGCCGCCCAGCCTGGCGACCAGCGACGACAGGTCGTGGCCGTTCCCGTCCGCGCCCTGCAGGGCCTCGGTCAGGATCTTGGCCACGGCCGCCTGGGCCGCGCCGCCTGAGGCGTTCGACGGGCCGGCGCCGACGCCGGCTTCCAGCGCGGAGAGGCCGCGCAGGTCGACACCCTGAGCCGCCAGGGGGCTGATCCCGCCGCCGCCGGCCGCAACCGGCGTCGCCGGCTCCGAGAAGCTCGTCAGGGCATGTCCGGCGAAACCGCCGCCGCCGGCCGACAGACCGCCGGCGCCCGGCGCCGAGGTCGTCTCGATGAGGGCGTGGTGCGACGGCGCGGCCCCGCCGATGGCCGGAGACGACGGCGACGGCCCGATTATCGCGGCCGCATGGACGAACGCCGACGGCGTGACCGGCGAGGCGTCGGCGTGCGAGGGCGCGAACGTCGCGGCCCCGAGCTGCTCCGTCCCCAGACGGGCGCCGCCCGCGACGTGCGCGGCATGGTCGGCGGCGTCGGCCGTCGCCACCAGCACCGCGGCCGCGAGGCCCGCGGCCAGGCCCTGGTTGACGTAGGACTCGTTGGCCGCGCGCAGCTCGTCGGCGGGCTTTGCCACGCTCGCCGCCGGAGCGGTCGCGGTGGCGAAGGCGGCGTCGGCCGCCTGGCCGGTCGTGCCGTCGGCGCGGGTGAACGTCGTCGTGCCGTTGACGGTGACGTCGCCGCCCGCCGCCACATAGCTCTTGCCGTCGCTCGACAGGCTCAGCGAGACGATCCCGGCGGCGCTCAGCGACTTGAACTCGCCCGGGTCGACCACCCCGTTGCCGTTGGCGTCCTGCCAGACGCCGAACTTGCCGAAGTCGGCGTCTGCGGCGCTGAGCTGGCCGTCGTGGTTGGTGTCGAACGCCGCCAGCGCGGCCAGGTCGCTGGTCGCGCCCGGGGCGTACTGGGTGAAGCTGATGTTCAGCTTGCCGCCGTCGTCGTAGGCCAGGATGCCGTCCTGCGGCGAGGCCCACGCCGTGGCCACCTTGCCCGACCCGTAGTCGTAGGTGACGCCGGCTGAGGTCGGCAGGAACTTCACGCCGTCGCCGTTGAGGTCCAGCACGACGGGCGGGGCGGCGCTGTTGATCGTGACGCTGATCGTGCCTGTCGTCGTGTCGTGGTCGGCGTCGGCCAGGGTGGCGTCGAACGTCAGCGTCGTGTTGACCGTCGTCGCGATCGTGCTGACGGAGTCGAGCAGGATCTTGTCGCCGCCGCCGCTGCCGGTCGAATAGATGTCGATGTAGCTGATGAAGCCGGCGCTGGCGGTCAGGGTGAACGGCGCGCCGCCGCCGACGGTCATCGACCCGCTGTCGCCGGCGGCGAACGCCAGGGCGGCGCCGTTCGCG
>DASZQQ010000099.1:0-2758 GCA_035549595.1 Caulobacteraceae bacterium | reverse complement strand
GGGACCGGCTTCGGCCGGGGCGGGGGTCTCGGCCTCCAGGACGCGCGATCCCGGCGCCGGGACGGGAGCCTCGGGAGCGGCGGCCTCGGGCGGGGCGGACGCGGCCGGCGAGGTGGCGCTCATCGAATCGGACGGAGGCGGCGCAGCCGGTCCGGCGCTGGAGGCCATCGCGGCGCGCATGGCGTAGGGCGAGGGGGCGGCCGCGTCGTGGGTCACGACGGGGGCGATCGGGGCCAGGGCCACGGCGCCATCGCCGCCGGCCGCATCGGGCGACGCCGGCGCGGCGGGCGCGGGCGAACTGGCGCCGGCGTTGTAGGTCAGCGCCTTGCCGAGGATCGAGGCCTTGGCGTGCAGGGCGCGGGCGTTCGTGTCGCAGCGGTCGGGCAGGCCCCAGGACAGCCAGGCGCGCGCCAGCTCGCGGCGGGTCTTGGTCTCGGCCGACTGCCAGATCGACTGTCCGGCGCGGATCGCCTGGGCGCCCTGCGGCGCGATCGGCTGGGCGCTGGCCTTTTCCGCGGCCTCGATGGCGCCGGCGAAGATCTTCAGCTCGGCGCGCAGGGCCGCGACGTCCGACTGGTAGGGCTCGTCCTCCTTCACCGGCGAGCCGAACTCCTTGTCGATGGCGACGAGGTCCGGCTTCACCTGGTCGTAGATCTCCAGGTACTCGGCGAGCGCGCCGTAGCACCAGCCGGCCAGCAGGTATTCGTCCTGCGGCGCGCCGGGGGGCAGCGGTTCGGTGTCGGCCGGCGGCGGGGTGTTGGCCGAGGCCAGGGCGAGGGCGAGGATCAGGGCTGGCGCCATGCGGGGCGTTGTCCTTCCGAACTAAGACACTTTGGCGGCGCCGGGCGCGCCGAAACCACCGCCCCCCGGGGTCTCGATCTCGATGGCGTCGCCGGCGTCGACCGTGATCGAAAACGATCCGGGCAAGTCCTTTACCGCGCCCGAGGCCGCGATCCAACGCTGGGCGCCGGCCAGGCCCGGGCCGCCGCCTGCGAGGCCCTGGGGCGCGTGGTCGCGCCGGGTGGAAAGCAGCGCCGTCTCCATCGGAGCCAGGAACCGGATCCTGCGCCGCGCGCCGTCGCCGCCCGCATGGCGTCCGGCCCCGCCGGAGCCGCGGCGCACGCCGAACGCCTCGACGCGCACGGGAAAGCGCCGCTCCAGGATCTCCGGGTCGGTCAGGCGCGAGTTGGTCATGTGGCTGTGGATGGCCGAGGCGCCCGCGCCGTGCGCGGTCGCGCCCACGCCGCCGCAGATCGTCTCGTAGTACTGCCGCTCGGCGTCGCCGAAGGTGAGGTTGTTCATCGTCCCCTGGGAGTTGGCCATCACGCCCAGCGCCGCATAGAGCGCGTCGACCACGTGCTGGCTGGTCTCGACATTGCCCGCGACAACCGCGGCCGGCGGCTTCGGGTTCAGCATCGAGCCTTCAGGGACCACGACTTTCAGCGGCGCCAGGCAGCCGCCGTTCAGCGGGATGTCGTCGTCGACCAGGGTGCGGAAGACGTAGAGTGCGGCGGCGTCGACCACCGAGGCCGGGGCGTTGAAGTTCGACGGCAGCACCACGCTCGTGCCGGTGAAGTCGAGGCGCGCCTCGCCGGCCGCCGCGTCGACGGTGATCGCAAGGCGGATCTCGCCGCCGCCGTCCATCGGCACGACCGCCTCGCCGTCCGTCAGCTGCTCCACCGCTCGGCGCACGCAGGCCTCGGCGTTGGCCTGGACGAAGCCCATGTAGCGCGAGACCGCTTCGGCCCCGTGGGTCTGGATCATCCCCAGCACCGCCAGGGCGCCGGCCTGGCAGGCGGCGATCTGGGCCTTCAGGTCGGCGACGTTGCGATCGGGCGCCCGCGCCGGCCAGCGGCCGGAGGCCAGGGCGGCGCGGACCTCGGCCTCCAGGAAGCGGCCGTCCGCCATGCAGGGCAGGGCGTCCAGCAGCACGCCCTCCTCCTCGATGTTGCGCGAGAACGGCGGCATCGAGCCGGGCTGCACGCCGCCGACGTCGGCGTGGTGGCCGCGCGCGGCGACGAAGAACGCCGGCTCCGCGGCGCCGGCGAACACCGGCATGACCACGGTGATGTCCGGCAGGTGGGTGCCGCCGGCGTAGGGATTGTTCAGGGCGAAGGCCTGGCCGGGGTGAAGCGTGGGGTGGCGGGCGCGCACGGCCCGGACGCTGGCCCCCATCGAGCCCAGGTGCACCGGCATGTGCGGGGCGTTGGCGACGAGACCGCCGCCGGCGTCGAAGAGGGCGCAGGAGAAGTCGAGCCGCTCCTTGATGTTGACCGAGTGGGCGGTGCGCTCCAGCGCCGCGCCCATGGCCTCGGCCACGCCCATGAAGCGGCGGTTGAAGAGCTCCAGGGTGATCGGGTCGGGGGCGTCGGCGGCGATGGCGGCCCGGGCCAGCGGCAAGACGCGGACGAGCCGGATCAGGCCCGGAGCCGCCCCCGGCTCTGCGGCCCAGCCTTCGGCGACGTGGATCTGGGTGTCGCCGCGCACGACGAGGCGCGGGCCGGCCAGGCGGCCCCGGACGGCCTCGGCGCGGACGACAGGGCCTGCAGGTTCGTCCTCGGCGTTCGCCGACGCCCGCGCCGGCTCAGGTCCACCGGCCTCCGCGGCTTCCTCGGCCTCGGCCTCCACCGAGACGATGCGGATGGTCCGGCCCGGCTCGATGAAGCCGAACAGGCGCTCGTGCGCGCGCTCGAAGTCGGCGCGGGCCCCGGCCAGGTCGTCGAGCCCTGCCGGCAGGGCCGCGTCCGCGCCCTCGTAG
>DASZQQ010000098.1:0-1676 GCA_035549595.1 Caulobacteraceae bacterium | reverse complement strand
GATCACACGACCCTTTTCCGGCTCGTCGCCCACGACCAGGCGGCGCGCCAGGCGGGGTCTGAGGGGCCAGCCCCAAGCTCGCGCGCCAAGTCGAGGCTGACCGCGAAGTGCGGGATTTCCGGGCACGTCACGGGGGCGGGGCCGCCGGCGACGGCCGGGCTCGCAAGACAGAGGAGCAGCAGGACTGTGGCCAGCTGGTTCGACTTCGTGGGCATCGCTCGCCCCCCCCCCGCATCAATACAACCATGCCGATTACGGGCGCGCGGCGCAATTACCGAAGAAGGGAGGCGGCGAACGCAAGCCGCCCCCGCCCCGGTGGGGGCGGAGGCGGCCGAGCAGACGCCTGGGGCGTCCGATCAGACGCGGGCGTTCAAGCCGACGAAGAAGTAGCGGCCGATCTCGTCGTACACGCCGGGGCTGACCGTCGGGTACGGCGGCGAGGTGTCGGCGAGGTTGTTGACGCCGAACCGGGCCGTGAAGTTGGTCACGTCGTACGACACGACCACATCGTGCAGGTAGTAGGATCCGACCGCCAGAATGCTGCGCGTCTCAGCCGTGAAGGTCCGGTCGTACAGCGACGAGCCGATGTCGTGCGTCGTCCAGTGCGAGGCCCTGGCCCGCGCGGCCGCCACCCCGGACCTCAAGCGCGTGTTCCAGGACCTGTCCAGGGAATGGCGCGCGCTCGCCGCCTACCGCAGCGCCAAGGACCTGGGCAGGGCCGCCTCGCTCCCGCGCGCCCGGGGCGGCGCGTGGACGCCTTAGGTTCAGGCGCCGGACCTCCCTCGATCAGGCCTGCGCCATCGCCGGCGGGAGGCGCGGCAACAGCCCGGACGCTTCAAGCGACCGGGGTCCCTCGAAGCGGCGCGTCTCCCAGGTGACGAGGTCGCGCTCGGCGAGGCGGTCGAGCACCGAGGCGAGGAACGCGTATTCCACCGAACCGGCGTGGTACTGCCCCTCGGCCAGGGCGCGGGCGACCTTCGCGTCGAGCCCGGGATAGAACTTGAAGTGGGCCAGGGCGGCGGCGATCCGGGTCGAGGGCGTGCGGTCGATCTCGTGATCGGCGATGCGGCGGACCCCGGCGCCGTGCTTCAACAGCGGCACCTTCCAGGATTTGGCGAGGTACGGGTAGCCGCCGCGATAGATGCGTTCCACCTCGTGCGGATAGGCCTCGTGCAGCATCCGCAGGAGTTTGAAGCGGACGCCGCCGGCGAACGGCCGCGGGATGAGCTCCTCGCGCCAGACGTAGTATGGGCCGGCGTCGAAGTACGGGTTCGCCTCGAACGGCGGCGTCGCCGTCGGGTGGTTCCGCATCGCCAGACGCCGCGGATAAAAATCGACCAGCGGCGCGGTCGCGTAGGGTTGTCCCGCCTGGTCGAGCAGGTCCGTGAACGCCGGCAGGTCGGCGACGCCCTCGGGCAGCACCAGGAACTCGTCCAAGTCGACGGTCAGCACCCAGCGGCCGCAGCACAGGCGCTCGGGCACGCTCTCTTTCAGGACTTGTGGCAGGCGGCGGGGAAACTGGCCGTCGCCGCCATCGTCGAAGAAATCGCCGAAGCTGTGGTCGGAGGTCACCACCAGGCAGTCGGGCTGGGCGGCCAGGAAGTCGCGCGTCGGCGCCTGGGAGCGGTCGTCGTAGATCAGGAAGCCCGCCACGCCCAGGGCGCGGTAGTGGGCGA
>DASZQQ010000097.1:0-24213 GCA_035549595.1 Caulobacteraceae bacterium | reverse complement strand
CGACGCCGTGAACGGCGAGATCTACGACGCGCTCGCCGGCGCCGACGCCGAGGACCAGCGGCGCATCGACAGACTGCTGATCGAGCTCGACGGCGCGCCCAACAAGAGCCGGCTGGGCGCCAACGCCATCCTGGGCGTCTCGCTGGCGGCGGCCAAGGCTGCGGCGGTCTCGGCCGGCCTGCCGCTCTACAAATACGTCGGCGGCGTCACGGCCCGGGTGCTGCCCACGCCGATGATGAACATCATCAACGGCGGCGCCCACGCCGACAATCCCA
Source organism: Caulobacteraceae bacterium (assembly GCA_035549595.1). GTDB lineage: Bacteria > Pseudomonadota > Alphaproteobacteria > Caulobacterales > Caulobacteraceae > Acaudatibacter. Next base: position 23,938 of record DASZQQ010000097.1, on the reverse strand, counting down.
TCGACATCCAGGAGTTCATGATCCTGCCCACCGGCGCTTCGACCTTCGCCGAGGCGCTGCGCATGGGCGCGGAGATCTTCCACGCGCTGAAGAAGGCGCTGAAGGACGCCGGCCACAACACCAACGTTGGCGACGAGGGCGGCTTCGCCCCGAACCTGGCCAGCGCCGAGGCCGCCCTGGCCTTCGTGGTCAAGGCCGGCGAGACGGCCGGCTACCGCGCCGGCGAGGACTTCCAGCTCGGCCTCGACGTCGCCTCCACGGAATTCTTCAAGGGCGGCAAGTACGTGCTGGAAGGCGAGGGCAAGACCTTCGACGCGGCCGGCATGGTCGGCTACCTCGAGGACCTCGTCGGCAAGTTCCCGATCGTCTCGATCGAGGACGGCTGCGCCGAGGACGACCTGGACGGCTGGGCCCAGCTCACGGCCCGGCTTGGCGGGCGGGTGCAACTCGTCGGCGACGACCTCTTCGTCACCAACCCGAAGCGCCTGGCCATGGGGATCGAAAAGGGCCTGGCCAACTCGATCCTGGTCAAGGTCAACCAGATCGGCACCTTGTCGGAGACGCTCGACGCCGTCGATCTCGCCCACCGTTCGGCCTACACGGCGGTGATGAGCCACCGTTCGGGCGAGACCGAGGACTCCACCATCGCGGACCTCGCGGTGGCGACCAACTGCGGGCAGATCAAGACCGGCTCGCTGGCCCGCTCAGACCGGCTCGCCAAGTACAATCAGCTGCTGCGCATCGAGGAGCAGCTCGGCGACCAGGCCGTCTACGCCGGCGCCGGCGCGATCAAGCGGCTGGGCTAGAAGCTGCGAGCCACCACCACGCCGACCGTCCGCGGCCGCTGCGGGGTGATCTGCAGGCCGCGGCGCAGGGTGAAGGGATTGCCGTAGGCGAAGGTGTTGCCGGCGACGCCGCCGAGGTTGTCGACGAAGGCGCTGGCCCGCCAGCCGTGTCCGGCCAGGCCGATCGCGACCTTGGCGTTGGAATAGTCGCCCATGGCCGGCGCCGTGCGCGAATCGAAGGTCAGGATCGAGGCGCCGACATAGGCGAAGTCCGCCTCGACCGAGGCGGTCAGACCGGAGGCGATGGCCCGCTCGTAGCGCACGTCCGCGCCGGCCGAGATCTTGGGCACCCCCGGCAGGCCGCTGTCGCGCGTGGTCGGGAAGCCCGGGTTGAGGCGGATCAGCTCGGGCCGGTCGAACATGGCGTTGGCCCGCACCGTCAGCCCGCCCGAGCGCCAGGCGGTCTCGACCTCGACCCCGTAGTTTCGCCCGTCGCCGAGGTTGGCGGTGAAGGCCAGGCCCTGGAAGGTCAGGCGGTCGCTCTGGATGTTGTACCAGAGGTCGTAGAAGCCGGCGGCGCGCAGCGTCAGGCGGCGGTCGAACAGGCGGGTCTTGAAGCCCGCCTCGAAGTTCCAGAGGTCGTCACGGGTGTACCTGCGGAACGGCTGCGGATCGCCGGGGCCCTGGCCGTAGACGGTCCCGACGAGGCCGCCGGTGTTGAACCCGCCGGCGCGATAGCCCTGGGAGGCGAGGGCGTAGACCATGGTGTCGGTGGCCAGCTGGTAGCGCAGCGCCGCCTTGGGGGCGATGCTGGCGTCCGTAAGGTCGCCCGTGAAGCCGTCCTGCCCGCCGATCAGCGGCGCCAGGGTGGTCGCGACCGTGTGCAGGCGGGTCTGGTAGGCCCGTGCGCCGAGGGTGGCCGTGAGCCGGGGCGTGATCGCCACCGTGATCTCGCCAAAGCCGGCCAGTTCGCGCAGGCTGTCGACCCGGCCCTCGCGCAGCACCACCACCGGCGCGCCCGCCAGGGTGGTCCCGAGCTGGGAGGTCAGGTTCTGTTCGCCGCCCGAGAAGAAGGCTCCGGCGATCCACTGCACGCGGCCGGCCCCGGCCGACGTCAGGGTCAGCTCGTCGACTGTCAGTTCGATGCGGTTGCCGTCGTCGAAGGGGGCCGGCCGGACGGACAGGAACGGCGGGAAACGCGGCAGGTCGGTCGAGGCGTCATAGACGCTGGTGAGGTCGTGGCGGATCACGGAGAAGGCGTTCTTCACCCGTCCGAGCGCGGTCTCGCCCTCGATGCTGACGTAGGCCTGGGTGAAGTCGTTGTCGTGCGGCTCGCGCAGGCGCAGCGCGCGGGTCATCCGCGGCAGGCCCGCGGCGGCGTACTGCGAATCGGCGTTGTCTATGCCCTGGTGGGTGACCCCGGCGCTCAGCGACCAGTCGTCTGACAGCTTCAGCCTGAGGGCGACGCGCTCGCCGAAACGCGTGGTCGTGTTGACGTTGTGAAGGCCGAGGCGGATGTCGTCGATGTAGCCGCCGTCGCGCTCGTACCAGCCGACGCCGCGCACCGCGAGCCGGCCCGCGATCACCGGCAGGTTGACCATGGCCTCGGCAGAGCCGCTGGCGTCGCCGCCTTCGGTGGAGGCCGCCGAGCCCTGCACATAGCCTGAGAAGCGGTCGAGTTCGGGGGCTTTGGTGACGATGTGCACCACGCCGCCGACCGAGCCGGCGCCCCAGAGCGTGCCCTGTGGCCCGCGGACGATCTCGACGCGGTCGATGTCGGCCAGGCGAAGGTCCGGGTCGGGGGCGTTGTAGGTCACCCGCACGTCGTCCAGGTAGATGCCCACGGTCGACTGGGTGTGGCCGGTCAGGGGCCCGTCCGAGAGGCCGCGGACCAGGATCTTGTCGCGGCCGGGGCCCAGGTTGGTGACGGTGACGCCGCCGACCTGGCCCGCGAGGTCGGCGACGTCCGCGGCCCGGCCGTTGGCGATCTCGGCGCCCGAGACGCTGCTGACCGCGTCGGGCAGGCGCTCGACCAGGGCCTTGCGGCGGGTGGCGGTCACGACCAGCTCGGAGATGTTGGCCGGCTCCAGCGGCGGGAGCGCCTTTGGCGGCGCGGCCACCGGCGGACCGACCGGGCGCGCCGCCGGCCGCGGAGCCGGGGTGGGGGCCGGCGCCACGCGCCGCACGCGGTAGGTCGAGGCGTCGAGACGGGTGAAGCCGCAGCCCGTTCCCGCCAGCAGCCTGGTCAGGCCCTGCTCGACGCCGTAGGCCCCGACCACGGCGTTGGCGGTCCGGCGGCACTGCACGGCCTGGTCGACGCTGATCGAGACGTTGGCCTGGACGGCGAACTCCACCAGCGCCTGGGTCAGGGGCTGCGCCGGGACGTCGAACGGCAGCCGCCCTGCCGCGCAGGCGACCGCGGGCGTCAGCCCCGCGGCGAGCAGGACGGCCCAGGATGACGCACGCACCGACCGCAATACGTTCCCCCGAGGCGAGGCCTGGACGGGCAGAGTTAAAGCGCCGCGCGGCCGGACGCCAGAGCGTGATCGGTCCAGGCTGAACGGCGTGTGGACGGGCCGGATTCAGTCGCGGGCGGTGAGGACCGGCCCGGCGGGCGTATCCGTCGCCGCGACCGGCAGGAACTGCGTCAGGCGCCGCACCACGGCGTCCTCGCTGTCGACCACCAGCACGCCGCTGAAGGTCAGGGCGCGCGCCTCGCCCTTGACCCGGATCGGCCGGGCGAAGGTGCGGTTCAGGTCGTCGACGATCTCGCCGAGCGTCCGGTCGCGGCAGATCAGGCGGTGCTGGCGCCAGGCGAAGGCGTCGTCGGGCTGCACGCGGCGCACCTCGGAGACGACGTCGCCGTCGTGATGGGTCAGCTGGAAGCCCGCCGGAATCCGCATCGGTTCGTCCGCGGCCGGATTGCGCACCTCGACGACGCCGCGGCGCACGGTCAGGGTCACCGAATCGCCATGGCGCAGGACGTTGAACTCGGTGCCGACGACGCGGATCTGCTCGTCGCCGGCCGAGATCAGGAACGGCCGCTTCGCATCGTGGGTGACGTCGAACGACGCCTCGGCCTCGCCCATCCGCACGCGCCGCGCGCTGCGGTCGAAACGGACCTGGATCTTCGAGCCGCTGTTGAGCGCGATGGCCGTGCCGTCCGGCAGCTGGATCTGACGGGTCGCGCCCTTCGGCGTCTGGTAGACGAGCGTCGGGGCCCGGAGCGCCAGGTAGCCGCCGACCCCGGCGCCCACGGCCGCCAGTCCTGCGGCGACGGCCCAGGGCGCGATGCGGCGCGTCGGACGGGCCGTCCGCGGACGCGGCCTGAAGGCGATGATCTCGGCGGTCGGCGGTTCGTCCGGCGCCAGGCCCGGAAGGATCGCCGCCGCCTCTGCGCCCAGCTCCAGCCAAAGCGCCTCGGCCGCGTCGAACGCGGCCTGCCGGGCCGGCGATCCGGAGAGCCAGTCCTCGAGCGCCAGCCAGTCGGCCTCGGTGCACGAGTCGGCATGCACCCGCACCACCCATTCGGCCGCGCGCTCGCGGATGTCCTCGCTGCTTGGGCCGCCCCCGGCGCTCATCAGTGGACCCGATTCCAGGCGCGCCCCCGGCGCGGGCGCTCGCAGCCTAGACGCCGCCGCAGGGGCGCGCGCCTCAAGACACCGTCGCAAGCCCTCACGCGCCGACCGTCCTCACCAGGTGCTTGAGGGCGGCGCTGATGTACTTCTCGACCGAGCTTCTCGACACGCCCATGGCTGTGGCCGTCTCGGCGTGGCTGAGCCCCTCCAGCTTGTGCAGGCGGAACGCCCGGCGCACCGCGGGCGCGAGGTCGTTGAGCGCCGCCACCAGCCGTTCGAGGCGCTGGCGCGAGGCGGCGGCGTCCTCGGCCGAGGGGAGGTCGGCGATGTCCTCGCCGGCGATGCTGACCACCGTGGCCGTGCGCCAGCCGCCGTCACGCGCCACCGCGCGCCGCTGGGCCTTCATGCGGTCGAGCATCAGGTTGCCGCCGAGGCGATAGAGGAACGCGGCCGGATTGCCGATCTCGACCGCCGGGTCGACGGCGGAGATCTTCAGATACATGTCCTGGACGAGGTCCTCGGCCGCCTCGGTCGAGCGCAGGCGCAGCGCGAAGAAGCGCTTCAGGTCCTCCCGCCGCTGCAGGTAGGCCCCCAGCAGGGGCGAAGGGGCGGGGTGCGTCGGGGGTTCCGGGCTTGGCTTCATGCGAGCGGCCGCGTTTGCAGGGCGCCGGTCCGGTTTCGCCTTGCCGGCCAAGGCCTTCCGGCGATTTTCCCAAGGCCGATTAGAGGCTCGTTAAGCACGATCGGTCCAGTGTGGACCGTCCTTCGATGCCCTTGAGTCGTCTGTGCTCTCACGCCTTCAGACCTATATCCCGACCGCGGCCCTGGCGATCCTGATCTTCTACTTCGCCTTCCACGCCCTGACCGGCGATCGCGGGCTTCTGCTGTCGCGCCAGCGGGAGGCGACGCTGACGGAAAAGATGGCCGAACTCAAGGCGTTGCAGGCTCAGCGTCAGGATCTGGAGGCCAGAGCCCGATTCTTGCGCGACGACAGCCTTTCCGCCGACCTCCTGGAGGAAAGGGCGCATGTCCTTCTAGGCTTCACCGATCCGAGGGATTATGTGATCCGCACGCCCAAGGAGCGCGGCTGAACCGCTCAGCCGGTCCGGGTGTTTGTGTGCTACGGATCGGGAGACCTTCATGGCGCGTCAAGGCGCCGCCAAGACGGCCGCCGGGAAGTCTCCCGGCAAGGCCGCAGGCGCAACCAAGGCCACGGGCGCAGGCGGACCGGACAGGGCCCAGCTCCTCGACTTCTACCGCTCCATGCTGCTGATCCGCCGCTTCGAGGAGCGCGCTGGCCAGCTCTACGGCATGGGCCTGATCGGCGGCTTCTGCCATCTGTACATCGGCCAGGAGGCCGTGGCGGTGGGCATGCAGTCGGTCAAGCAGGACGGCGACCAGATCATCACCGGCTACCGTGACCACGGCCACATGCTGGTGGCCGGCATGGACCCCAAGGCGGTGATGGCCGAGCTCACCGGCCGCGCCGCCGGCGCCTCGAAGGGCAAGGGCGGGTCGATGCACATGTTCTCGGTCGAGCACGCCTTCTACGGCGGCCACGGCATCGTCGGCGCCTGGGTGAGCCTGGGCACGGGCCTGGCGCTCGCCAACCGCTACCGCGACAACAAGTCGGTCTGCTTCTGCTACTTCGGCGACGGCGCGGCCAACCAGGGCCAGGTCTACGAGAGCTTCAACATGGCCGAGCTCTGGGACCTGCCGGTGGTCTACATCATCGAGAACAACCAGTACGCCATGGGCACCTCGATCGAGCGGTCCTCGTCCGAGACCCACCTCTACCGGCGCGGGGCGAGCTTCAACATCAAGGGCCGCGAGGTCGACGGCATGGACGTGGTCGCCGTGCGCGAGGCGGGGCTGGAGGCGGCCGAGCACGCGCGCTCGGGCAAGGGGCCGTTCATCCTGGAGATGAAGACCTACCGCTACCGCGGCCACTCCATGAGCGATCCCGGCAAGTACCGCACCCGCGAGGAGATCGACGAGGTGCGCAAGAACCGCGACCCGATCGACCATCTGCAGGAGCGCCTGGAGGCCGAGGGCCTGGCGGACGACGCGACGCTCCGGGCCATCGACGCGGAGGTCAAGGCGATCGTCGCCGACGCCGCCGAATTCGCCCGCACCGCGCCCGAGCCGGACCCGTCCGAGCTCTACACCGACGTGTACACGGAGAGCGCGGGCGTATGACCGACGTGCTGATGCCGGCGCTCTCGCCGACGATGGAAGAGGGCACGCTCGCCAAATGGCACATCAAGCCGGGCGACAAGGTGCGCTCCGGCGACGTGATCGCCGAGATCGAGACCGACAAGGCGACCATGGAGGTCGAGGCGGTCGACGAGGGCGAGGTCGAGGCCATCCTGGTCCCGGAGGGGACCGAGGAGGTCAAGGTCAACACCCCGATCGCGCGGCTGAAGGGCGAGGGCGCCGCGGCCGCCTCTCCGCCCCCGCGCAGCGGGGGAGGCGGCGCCCCCGCCGAGCCCGCCGAACCGGAAGCCTCCGCCGGCGATCCCGAGAAGCAGCCGCCGGAAGCGGCCAGGCCGCAGCCGCAAGGGCAGGGCGCCGCGCCCGCCCCGGCGAAGGCCGCGCCGGCCGACCAGGAGATTCCAGCCGGAGCCAGGATGGTGCGCGTCACTGTCCGCGACGCCCTGCGCGACGCCATGGCCGAGGAGATGCGGCGCGATCCGGACGTGTTCCTGATGGGCGAGGAGGTCGCCCAGTACCAGGGCGCCTACAAGGTCAGCCGCGACCTCTTGCAGGAGTTCGGCGAGCGGCGGGTGATCGACACCCCGATCACCGAGCACGGCTTCGCGGGCCTGGGCGTCGGCGCGGCCATGGCCGGGCTGAAGCCGATCGTCGAGTTCATGACCTTCAACTTCGCGATGCAGGCCATTGATCAGATTATCAATTCGGCCGCGAAGACCCTGTACATGTCCGGCGGCCAGATCCACTGCCCGATCGTGTTCCGCGGCCCCAACGGCGCGGCCGCGCGCGTGGCGGCCCAGCACAGCCAGGACTACTCGGCCTGGTACGGCCAGGTGCCGGGCCTGAAGGTCGTCGCGCCCTACGACGCGGCCGACGCCAAGGGCCTGCTGAAGGCCGCGATCCGCGATCCGAACCCGGTCGTCTTCCTCGAAAACGAGATGCTGTACGGCCAGGAATTCGACGTGCCCGACGTCGACGACTGGGTGGTGCCGATCGGCAAGGCGTGCATCCGCCGCGCCGGCGACGGCGTCACCCTGGTCGCGCACTCGCGCATGGTCGGCATCGCCCTGCAGGCGGCGGACAAGCTGGCGGAGGACGGGCTCGAGGCCGAGGTGATCGACCTGCGCACGATCCGCCCGCTCGATCACGAGACCGTCGTCGAGAGCGTGAAGAAGACCAATCGCATCGTCACGGTCGAGGAGGGCTGGGGCCCCATGGGCGTCGGCGCCGAGGTCTGCGCGCGGGTCATCGAGCACGCCTTCGACTGGCTGGACGCGCCGCCGCTGCGCGTACATTCCGAAGATGTGCCAATGCCTTACGCGGCGAACCTCGAGGCCCTGACCCTGCCGTCGGTCGAGAAGATCGTCGCGGCGGTCAAGAAGGTGACATACCGATGAGCGGCGACCTCGCCTGGCGGTCCGGCGGCTGCCACTGCGGGGCCGTGCGGTTCGAGGCGCAGTTGGCTAAGGCCGTCGAGGCCCAGGCCTGCAATTGCTCGATCTGCGCCATGACCGGCTTCATCCACGTGATCGTGCCGGAAAGCCGGTTCCGCCTTGTCCAGGGCGCCGACGCGCTGACGGCCTATACGTTCAACACCGGCGTCGCCCGGCACCTGTTCTGCAAGACCTGCGGCATCAAGAGTTTCTACCGGCCGCGCTCCAACCCGGACGGCTGGTCGGTCAACGCGCGCTGCCTGGACGACACCTCGGGGCTGGCCCTCACCGTCGAGGAATTCGACGGCCGCAACTGGGAACAGCACGCCGACACGCTGGCCCACCTCTCGAAGGAGGCGTCGTGACCCTGCTGACCGGGACCTGTCACTGCGGCGCGCTAAGGGCCCAGTTCGAGACGGCCGATCCGGAGGCCCTGCAGGTGCGCGCCTGCCAGTGCGGCTTCTGCCGCCGGCATGGAGCCAGGACCGTGAGCGATCCGGCCGGCCACCTGCGGTTCTCGTTCTCGGAGGCGGCGACCTCGCGCTATCGCTTCGGCACGGGCTCGGGCGACTTCCTGATCTGCCGCGGCTGCGGAGCGTACATGGGCGTGGTGATGGACAGCGTGGGGGTGCTGAACGTGGCCGCGGCGGATATCGGGAGCCTGGCCTCGAAGCCGGCAGAGCCGATGGTCTATGACGACGAGGCCGCCGACGCCAAGCGCCTGCGGCGCCTGGAACGCTGGACCCCCGTCACCGTGGAGGCGCGCCCGTGAGCATCGACGTCCTGATGCCCGCCCTCTCGCCGACCATGGAGGAGGGCACGCTCGCCAAGTGGCACGTGAAGCCGGGCGACCAGGTGCGCTCGGGCGACGTGATCGCCGAGATCGAGACCGACAAGGCGACCATGGAGGTCGAGGCGGTCGACGAGGGCGAGGTCGAGGCGATCCTGGTTCCGGAAGGGACCGAGGAGGTCAAGGTCAACACCCCGATCGCCCGGCTGAGAGGCGAAGGGGCGGCCGCGCCGGCGCCTGCGCCGCCTAGGCCCGCCCCGGCGAAGGCCGAAGCGCCGGCGGCCCCGCCCGCGAAAGCCGAGACGCCCGCCCCCAAGCCCGCGGCTGCAGCTGCGCCCGCGCCGAAGGCGGCCGAGGGCCATCGGGTGTTCGCCAGCCCCCTGGCCCGCCGCCTCGCCCAGCAGTCCGGCGTCGACCTGGCGTCGGTGCAGGGCTCGGGCCCGCACGGGCGCATCATCCGCCGGGACGTCGAGGGTCTGAAGGGCGCGCCAGCCGCGCTGAAGCCGGCCGCGGCGTCCGCCAAGGCCCCGGCCGCCGCGGAGCCGCCGCGTCCGGTGCAGAGCCTGGAGCAGATGGGCATCGCCCCGGGCTCCTACGACCTCGTCCCGCTCGACGGGATGAAGAAGACCATCGCGCGGCGGATGACCGACAGCTTCCGCGACGTGCCGCACTTCCCGCTGACCATCGACCTGCGCATCGACGAACTGCTGAGGGCCCGGACCAAGGTCAACGCCCTGCTGGAGGCCGAGGGGGTCAAGGTCAGCGTCAACGACATGGTGATCAAGGCCGCGGCCATCGCCCTGAAGCGGGTGCCCGAGGCCAACGCCAGCTATTCGCCCGAGGGCATCGCCATGCACCATCACGCCGACGTGGCCGTGGCGGTGGCGATCGACGGCGGCCTCATCACCCCGATCGTGCGGGCCGCCGAGACCAAGGGCCTGGCCCAGATCGCGCGCGAGATGAAGGACCTCGCCGAGCGCGCCCGCACCCGCAAGCTGAAGCCCGAGGAGTTCCAGGGCGGCACCTTCTCGGTGTCGAACCTCGGCATGTTCGGGATCAAGAGCTTCGCCTCGATCGTCAACCAGCCGCACGGCGCCATCCTCTCGGTCGGCGCCGGCGAGAAGCGTCCGGTCGTGGTCGGCGACCAGCTCGCCATCGCCACGGTGATGAGCGTCACGCTCACCTGCGACCACCGGGTCGTGGACGGCGCCGTCGGCGCGCGCTGGCTGCAGGCCTTCAAGGCCCTGATCGAGGATCCGATCACGATGATCGTTTGATGGTGACGGTGACCGCGGCGTTCGGGCGGTAGCGGGAAACGGAGGGGACCCATGAAGTTTGCGAAAGTTGGACTGGTTCTCGCGGCCTCGGCCCTGGCGCTCGGCGCCTGCTCCAAGGGCGGCGACATCAACCACGGCGGCAAGGTGGTGCTGCCCGGCGGCGGCTCGACCCTCAGCAAGCAGGTCCCGGCGAACCTGCCGGACTATGTGAAGGTCTATCCGGGCGCGGTCGTGACCGCGGTGATGGACAACGGCGCGCGCGGCGGCGTCATCACCTTTGACGTCAGCGATCCGCCGGACACGGTGGTGGCCTTCTACAAGAAGACCGCGGCCGACGCGAAGCTGGACTCCGGCATGGACTCCTGGAGCCTCAACCAGGACCACTCCGGTCCGCATGTGATGATGTTCGACAAGGCCGGCACGCACCGCAGCCTTTCGGCCTCGGTCGAGGTCAAGGACGGCAAGACCCACGTGGGCCTGATCTACGGCGGCGCGGTGTAATGGGCCTCTACGACTTCGAAGCCCAGACGCTCGACGGCAAGCCGGCGCCGCTGGCCGACTACAAGGGCCGCGTGCTGCTGATCGTCAACACCGCCAGCAAGTGCGGCTTCACCCCGCAGTACCAGGGGCTGGAGGCGCTGTGGCGCAAGCATCGGGATCGCGGGCTGACGGTGCTGGGTTTCCCCTGCAACCAGTTCGGCGCCCAGGAGCCCGGCGACGCCACCGAGATCGCCAACTTCTGCTCCCTGACCTACGACGTGAGCTTCCCGATGATGGCCAAGATCGACGTCAACGGGCCCGCGGCGCACCCGCTCTACGTCTGGCTCAAGGGCCAGAAGAAGGGCCTGCTGGGCAGCGAAGGGATCAAGTGGAACTTCACCAAGTTCCTGATCGACCGTGAGGGCAAGGTGGTCGGCCGCTACGGCCCGGCCGACAAGCCCGAGGCGATCGAGAAGGCGATCGAGGCGCTGCTCTGATGGCCGACAGCTTCGACGTCGTCGTCATCGGGGCCGGCCCCGGCGGCTATGTCACCGCCATCCGCGCCAGCCAGCTGGGGCTGAAGACGGCGATCGTCGAGCGCGAGGCGCTGGGCGGGATCTGCCTGAACTGGGGCTGCATCCCGACCAAAGCGCTGCTGAAGTCCGGCGAGGTCTACGAACAGCTCGGCCACCTCGAGGCCTATGGTCTCTCGGTGCAGGGCCGGGCGTTCGACTTCGCCAAGGTGGTGGAGCGCTCGCGGGGTGTGGCGAAGCAGCTCTCCAGCGGCGTCGCCTTCCTGATGAAGAAGCACAAGATCGAGGTGGTCGAGGGGGCCGCCCGCCTGGAGAAGGGCGATCCCGCGCCGAAGGTCGTCGTCGACCTGAAGGCCGGCGGCTCCCGGACCCTGGCGGCGAAGTCGGTGATCCTGGCCACCGGCGCCCGGGCGCGGACGATCCCGGCGGTCGGGCTGGAGCCGGACGGCGAGCGCATCTGGACCTACCGTGAGGCCCTGGTCCCCAAGGCCGCACCGCAGCGCCTTCTGGTCGTCGGCTCCGGCGCCATCGGCATCGAGTTTGCCAGCTTCTTCAGAGCCTTGGGCTCGGAAGTTACGGTGGTCGAGGCCCTGCCGCGCATCCTGCCGGTCGAGGACGAGGAGGTCTCCAAGGCCGCCCACAAGGCGTTCGAGAAGCGCGGCATCAGGTTCCGCGTCGGGGCCAGGGTGACGAAGCTGTCGCGGACCAGGGACGGCGTCGCCATCGCCCTGGAGGCCGGCGGCAAGGCCGAGACCCTCGAGGCGGACGTCGCCATCGTCGCGGTCGGCATCGACGGCAACGTCGAGGGCCTGGGCCTGGAGGCGCTGGGGGTCAAGGTCGACCGCGGCCATGTGGTCACGGACGCTCACGGCGCCACCAACGTGAAGGGCCTCTACGCCATAGGCGACGTCGCCGGCCCGCCCTGGCTGGCGCACAAGGCGAGTCACGAGGGCATCCACTGCGTCGAGCACATCGCCGGCTTCCCGTCCTCGAACCTGACCTCGCCGATCCCGGGCTGCACCTATTCGACGCCGCAGATCGCGTCCGTCGGCCTGACCGAGGCCCAGGCCAAGGAGCGGGGCCTGGACGTCAAGGTCGGCCGCTTCCCGTTCCGCGTGAACGGCAAGGCCATCGCCTCGGGCGAGACCGAAGGCTTCGTGAAGACCGTGTTCGACGGCAGGACCGGGGCCCTCGTTGGCGCGCACATGATCGGCGCCGAGGTCACCGAGATGATCCAGGGCTATGTCCTGGCGATCACCATGGAAGCCACAGAAGCCGAGCTCTTCGCCACCGTCTATCCGCACCCGACGATGAGCGAAGCCATGCACGAGGCCGCCCTGGACGCCTTCGGCCGCGTCCTGCACATCTGAAGCCTCTGGGGACATGAAACCGCAGGGTTCGTGTCCCCGCCGATGGGCCCGGCACTGGAGGGGGACACGAACCCTGCGGTTTCATGTCCCCGACCTTAAGGCGCGGCCGCCGGGGTCTCGGAGACGCCCTTGCCGTCGTCCTTCCAGCTCATCACCGGCTCGTCGGCGTCGGTGAGGCCGGCCTGGGTGAGGGCGGTGTGCATGTCGCGCACCTCGGTGGCCGAATTGGTCGAGAACTTCAGCACATAGGGCTCGGCCGAGCGGCCGTTGGCGCTGGCGAAGCGCGGCGCGAGGTTCACCGACAGGGCGTAGGCCGCGCCCTGCTGCACCGTGCACAGCAGGACGAAGGTCTTCTTGTCGGCCAGCAGCCGTGGGCGCTCCAGGCACTGCGGGAAGTCGCCGCCGTCGGCCCTGGCGTAGGACCAGGCGTCGGCCGTCATCGGCTGGTCGAAGGTGATCTTCAGCACGATAACGCCGCCGGGCGCCTGGCCGCCGTTCGCCGGATAGCTGGCGACGACCTTGGGCGGCGGTCCGCCCGGGATCACCAGCGGCGAAACCGAGGGCTGGGCGCCGGCCGCGCCCACGGCCAGAGCCGCGCCGGCGACCACGACGGCGGCGAGGCGGGACATGGCGCCAGGCTGGCGCCCGACTGCGGCGGCCGCGTGGCCAGTGCGTCTCGCGGACGTCACGAACCGGGCTTCACCGCCGCGTCGAGATCGCTCTGGATCGCGGCCAGCTTGGCGTCGTCGAGGTTGGCCTGCGGGTATTTCGAGATGGCGCGCAGGGTCCAGCCCTTGATCATGTCCAGGCCCTCGTAGCTGAGCAGCTTCGGCAGGTCCTTGGCCAGCACCGCCTTGGTCGCCGGGTTGGCGATCAGATCCGCGATCGGGGTGGTCTCCACCGAAGGCTTCATGGCGGCGGCGGCTGAGGCGGCGCCGGCGCCGAGCATGAGGATGAGGGCGCAAAGCCCGGTGGCGATCGATTTCATGCGCCGGATCTCCTGGATGACGCCCCTCGCGCCTTGATGGCCCGGCCGGTCGCGCGGGCAAAGTGAATTCTGCGCCCCGCTCGCGCCCTAGAATCAAAAGTTCGAGCGCGTTCTGGCCGCAAACCGGTTTCCACTTTTGCGGAAGGCGCTCCAGGGCCGGCCTTTCCGCGCCTCGCCGCTCCGGTGTATGACGCCGTCCATGAGCGAAACCGCGTCGAAACTGATCGAGGGCCGCACCGGCCCGTGGGAAATCGTCCTGGGCCTGGAGGTGCACGCCCAGGTCTCGTCCAACGCCAAGCTGTTCTCCGGCGCGGCGGTGGGCTTCGGCGCCGGGCCGAACGAGCAGGTCAGCCTCGTCGACGCAGCCATGCCCGGCATGCTGCCGGTGATCAACCGGCGCTGCGTCGAGCAGGCGGTGAGGACGGGCCTGGGCCTGAAGGCGAAGATCAACACCTGGTCGCGCTTCGACCGGAAGAACTACTTCTACCCCGACCTGCCGCAGGGCTATCAGATCAGCCAGTACAAGGACCCGATCGTCGGCGAGGGCCGGATCGAGGTCGAGCGCGACGACGGTTCGACCTTCGTCGTGCGCATCGAGCGGCTGCACCTGGAGCAGGACGCCGGCAAATCGATCCACGACATGGATCCCAACGCGACCTACGTCGACTTGAACCGGGCCGGCACGGCGCTGATGGAGATCGTGTCCTATCCCGACATGCGCTCGTCGGACGAGGCGGCGGCCTATGTGAAGAAGCTGCGCACGATCCTGCGCTACCTCGGCACCTGCGACGGCGATCTCGAGAAGGGCAACCTGCGCGCCGACGTGAACGTCTCGGTGCGCCGGCCGGGCGGGCCGCTGGGCACGCGCTGCGAGATCAAGAACGTCAACTCGTACCGATACATCCAGCAGGCGATCGAGTTCGAGGCGCGCCGCCAGATCGAGATCCTCGAGGACGGCGGCAAGATCGACCAGGAGACGCGCCTGTTCGACCCCGGCCGCGGCGAGACCCGCTCGATGCGCTCGAAAGAAGAGGCGCACGACTACCGCTACTTCCCCGACCCGGACCTCCTGCCGCTGGAGCTGGAGCAGGCCTGGATCGACGAGATCAAGGCCTCGCTGCCCGAACTGCCCGACGACAAGCGCAAGCGTCTGGAGACGCAGTACGGCCTGTCGCACTACGACGCCGGCGTGCTGGTGATCGACAAGGCGCGCGCGGACTACTTCGAGCGGGCCGCCGCCGGCCGCGACGCCAAGCTGGTCGCCAACTGGGTCACCAACGAGCTGCTGGCCCGCCTGGCCAAGGACGGCCACGACATCGAGTCGAGCCCGATCCCGTCCGACGACGTCGCCGGCCTGGTAAAGCTGCTCGAGGACGGGGTGATCTCGTCCAAGATCGCCAAGCAGGTGTTCGACTACATGTGGGCGGGCGAAGGGACGCCGGCGGCCATCGTCGAGAAGCACGGCCTCGTCCAGGTCACCGACACCGGTGCGCTGGAGGCCCTGATCGACAAGCTGATCGCGGCCAACCCGGGCCAGGCGGCCCAGGTGAAGGAAAAGCCGCAGGCGATCGGCTGGTTCGTCGGCCAGGTCATGCGCGAGACGCAAGGCAAGGCCAATCCGGCCGTGGTCAACGACCTGCTGCGCAAGAAGCTGAGCTGAGTTCAGGGGACATAATCCCGCGGGGATCGTGTCCCCCTCTCGCCGGCGATCGCTGGAGGGGACACGAACCCTGCGGTTTCATGTCCCCGGATCAGTACCCGTCGGCCGGGATCACGTCGAAGATCAGGCCGCTGCCGTTCGACACCAAGAGGTACTGCCGGCCGACGCGCACCCAGTAGTAGCCGGGGGGTGGGCGGCGCAGGTGGTAGCGCGACCAGTCGCCCATCGCCCAGCTGCGGTAGTAGGGCGGCAGGATGGCGCCGCGGCGCCAGGCGCTGAAGCCGGGCTGGAAGCCGGGCCGGCCCCAGTACTCGTCGGGCGGCGGGCCGTAGTGCCAG
The DNA here is from genome assembly GCA_035549595.1 of Caulobacteraceae bacterium. GTDB lineage: Bacteria > Pseudomonadota > Alphaproteobacteria > Caulobacterales > Caulobacteraceae > Acaudatibacter. The sequence continues at coordinate 8,492 of DASZQQ010000097.1, read as the reverse complement.
CGGTCGTTCAGGAAGTAGCCGTTGTAGCGCCGGTCGTCCCAGTCGCGGTGGACCCGCGTGCCGCGGCCCTCGTCCCATTGCCCGCCGCCGTGCACGCGATAGCCCGGATCGTAGGGCCGGCCCTCGTCCTGGCGTCCCTCGCCACGCCGGCGGCCGGCGGCGTCGCCTTCGTCGCGGCCCCTGGCCCAGTGGCCGCCGTCGTCGCCGCCGCGCCGGCCGTGGCCGTGATGCTCCTCCGCCGCCGCGGTTCCGGTCGCCAGGGTCAGGGCCGCAAGCGCGCCCAGCCCCGCCAGCAAGCCTTTCATGCCCGTGTGCTCCGCCAAACTGAGCCCTGAGCCTCGCGCCCCGGCCCTGAATAGCGCCTGAACGGCCGCGCGCCGATTGCCAACCTTGCCAATCGCGGCCATGTGTTCGCCAAGGGCGGAGAGACACCGGGAGACGCGGCATGGCGGGCGAAATCGAGATCTTCTATTGGCCCACGCCCAACGGGCACAAGATCACGATCGCCTGCGAGGAGATGGGGCTGCCGTATGTGATCCGGCCTGTGAACATCGGCCGCGGCGAGCAGTTCAAGCCCGACTTCCTGGCCATCGCGCCCAACAACCGCATGCCGGCGATCACCGACCCCGACGGTCCTGGCGGCGAGCCGATCTCGATCTTCGAATCCGGCGCCATCCTGCAGTATCTCGGCCGCAAGACCGGCCAGTTCTACCCCGCCGACGAGCGGGCGCGCGTCAAGGTCGACGAGTGGGTGCACTGGCAGATGGCCAACCTCGGCCCCAACGCCGGCCAGAGGAACCATTTCCGCAACTACGCCCCGACCATGCTCGCCGACCAGCGCCAGGTCGCCTACGGCGCCAACCGCTACACCAACGAGGTCGAGCGCCTGTACGGCGTGCTGAACCGCCAGCTCGAGGGCCGCGACTACATCGCCGGCGACTACTCGATCGCCGACATGGTCTCGTGGCCGTGGGTGCAGGGGCGCTCGGACGGCGCCCTCAGGATCGAGAATTTTCCCAACGTGAAGGCCTGGAAGGAGCGGGTCGGCGCGCGCGAGGCGGTGAAGCGGGCGCTGGCGGCGGCCGGACAGGTGCGACAAGGCGCCGGCCTGCAAGGCTCTGGACGCGAGGCCGAGGACGCGCGCAAGGTTCTGTTCGGGCAGCGCGCGCGCTGATTCCGCCAACGAAATCAATTGCCACCCCGCCGGCCATCAACCCGGCGGTAATTGACGTTGATAGCAAGTAACCGCTTCGAATTCTTGTGCGGTTGCACGTGAGCAATCACGAATTTTCGGCTTAACCATATATTCAGCCGGCATCGACTTTCCTTCCATCACGACATCGGGCGAGACGCCGCCAGAACGGGTTTCGGCGCCTCGCGAGGAGGGAAGAAGATGTTGCACGAAGCGATCGAAGGCGCCGGCCACCTGCCGCTGCCGGGGCCGCAATCCACCGGGGACGAACTGTTCCGGCTGGGGCTGCTCTACTCCACGGGCCAGGGCGGGGCGCCGCTGGACTATGTCTCGGCCCACATGCTGTTCAACCTGGCGGCCATGCGCGGCTCCGAAGAGGCCAAGCAGTACCGCAAGGAACTGAGCCAGGAGATGGACCCGGCCGACATCGCCGAAGCCCAGCGCGCCGCGCGCCAGTGGCTGGCTGAAGCCTGACGACTTCGAAGCCTGAGCGCGGCGTCCAGGTGGCTGAAACCGCGCCTCGACTATCGAAGATCCGAGCGGCCGCCTTCGCGCGGCCGCTTCGCGCGCGCCGCAGAGGCGGCGAACCTTGCTGTTACGGGATTGCGCCGGCGCCCAGGGCGTAGCTGAAGCCGAAGTTCACCGGCGTCAGGTCGCGGAAGTACTGCTGGACGAACACGCCCGCCTCGGCGACCCCGGACTTCGGCACATAGACGATATCGAAGCGGCGCAGCGGCACGAGGTCGGCGTGCGCCGGATCCCTCAGCGCCCTGGCCATGTCCACGGTGCGCATCATCGCCCGCCCGTTGGGGCCGCGGCGGATGATCACCACCTCGTTGCGCTTGGCGCTGTTGCGGAAGCCGCCGGCCATGAAGATGGCCCTGAGCGCGTCCAGGTCTCCGGTCATGTCGATGACGCCGGCGTGGTCGACCTCGCCGCCGACGAACACCTTCAGCGGCTGGGCCGTGCGCAGCGAGACCATGACATCGGGTCGCACCAGCTGGTGCGAATAGGCCTCCTTCAGGGCCGCCTGCAGGTCCTCGATGGTCCGGTTGGCGGCCATCACCGGGCCGATCAGCGGCAGGCTGATTCGCCCGTCCGGCAGCACGGTGACGATCTTGTTCAGCTCGGGCGCCGAGCCGACCTGGAAGTCCACCTCGTCGCCCGGATAGAGCCGGTACAGCGGCTCGTCGTCGGTCCAGCTGGCGTAGGGGATATTCGGGAAATCCGGGTCCGAGCGGAGCTTGCCGTGGGCATGCGCCGGCGCCAGCGGCCCGAGCGCCGCCGTGGCGAGGACGAGGGTGATCAGGCTGCGTCGCTGCATGCGGCCAAAGGTTAAGGAGAATGGGTAATGGAACGTTAAGCGCGGCCCGCCGATCCTGACCGCAAGGCGAGTACGGTTCGAATCGACATGAGCAACACCTGGGCGATCAGGCCGGCGGCGGGCCAGACGGAGTGGGCGTCACGGCCGCGCTACGCCCTGAGCGACGTTCCGACCCTGCTCTGGCGAGAGCGCTGGCTGATGGCGGCGGTTTTCGTCGGCATCTTCGCCGTCGGCGGCGGCTTCGCCCTGACCCTGAAGCCGAAGTTCGAGGCCCACTCCAGCGTCCTCGTCCGGCTCGGCCAGGAGTACGTCTACGAGCCGCGCGCCGGCGACGCCGCCCGAGGCGCGGTGCCGGAAACCGGCCAGGTGCTGGAATCGGAATCCGCGATCCTCAACAGCGACGTGCTGAAGGAGCGGGTGATCCGGCACATCGGCTACGCCCAGCTGTTCCCCAGGGACGCGGCCAAGTACGCGGCGGCCAACGACGCCGGCAAGGCGACCCTGATCCTCAAGGCCGCCCAGGCCCTGGGCCGCAACCTGAAGATCAACACCGCACCGGACACGCCGGTGATCCAGCTCACCTACGACGACGGCGACGCCAGGCGCGCGGCCAAGGTGCTGAACACGCTCCTGGAAGAGTACCTGATCTACCGTCGCAGCGTGCTGATCGACCCGACCTTCGACGCCTTCGAGCAGCAGCGGCGCGACTTCCAGAGCCGCCTCGACCAGGCCGACCAGCGCTACCAGCAGTTCCTGACCGGCAACCAGATCGGCGACTTCGAGGCCGAGAAGACCTCGCTGTCGCAGCTGCAGTCGCAGGTCGAACAGCAGCAGTACGCCACCGAGGCCCAGCTCAAGGAGCGCTCCGGACGCCTGGACGGCCTGGAGAAGGCCATGGCGGGCATCCCGGCCGAGATCGGCCTCTACCACGACGCCGACACCACGGCCTCGGCGCGCCTGGCGGACCTGCGCGTCCAGCGCGAGGGCCTGCTGTCGCGCTATCGCCCCGATTCGCAGCCCGTGAAGGACCTGCAGAGCCAGATCGACCAGCTGCAGAGCGCCATCGCCGCCGGCCGCACCTCGAACCTCGGCGCCCAGAGAACCGGGGTCAATCCGGTGTTCCAGACCCTGCAGACCGAGAAGCTGCAGCTGACCGCCGAGGTCGCGGCCCTGCGCCAGACCCTGGCCACCCTGACCCAGCAGGAGAGCGACCTGATGCAGCGGCGCCTGCGCCTGGCCCAGCTCGAGCCGCAGTACCAGGCGCTGACGCGCGACCGCGACGTGCTGCAGGGCAATGTCCGCGACTTCACGGTCAAGGCGCAGGAGAGCCAGGCCTCGTTGAACATCGCCAAGAACACCAACGACAACATCCGCATCGTCGAGCGCGCTCTGGAGCCGACCACGGGCAAGAGCCTGAAGGCGCCGGTGTTCGTGCTGTCGTTCCTGTTCGGCGCCTTCTCGGCCCTGTGCGCAGGCCTGCTGCGCCTCTACCTGCGGCCGGGCCTGCCGACCGCGGCGACCGCGGCCCGGACGCTGGACCTGCCGGTCCTCGGCGTCGCGCCGGTGAAGGCCGCATGAGCCCGTCGCGTCCGTTCCTTTTGCGTGTAGGCTTCGCGCCATGGTCGATCTGAGCGACGAGATGGCGGAGCTCTGGGGCGTGCTCGGCGCGCCCCTGGCGGGACGCGCGCGCGCGATCCAGTTCGTCGGCGCCACGGCGGGCGAGGGGACCTCGACCGTCGCCCGCGAATTTGCCTGGCACGCCGCCACCCGCGCCGGCCGCCGCACTTGGCTCGTCGATCTGGACCTCATGGCCTCCAGCCAGGCCGCCGACATCGCCGCCGATGCGAAGCGCTACGGCGGGCTTGGCCCGCCCGTCGCCGCCTCGCCGGACGGCTCGGCCTTCTTCACCGTCCAGCCGCCGCTGCGCCGCCCCGACGGCCGGCCCTGGCCGGACGCGCGCTACCTGTCGGCCCACGCCGTCGGCGGGACGAGCCTTTGGGTGACGCAGTTCCGGCGCGACGCCCTGCGCGGTCGCCAGACGGTGCACATCCTGCCGACCGCCGACTACTGGAACGCGCTTCGCCGCCACGCCGACCTGATCGTCATCGACGCCCCGCCCGCCGACCGCTCCCAGGCGGGCCTGACGGTCGCCCCGTTCATCGACGACACCGTCCTCGTCGTCACCGCCGACCAGGCCGACGTGCGCGCGCCGGCGCGCCTGCGCGACGCCATCCACGGCGCCGGCGGCGCCTGCGCGGGCCTGTTCTTCAACCGCGCCAGCGTCGAGCCGCCGAAGTTCCTGAAGGGCGTGCTGCCGTGACCACCGCGGCGGCGCCCTGGCCGGCGCCCCAGCCCGCCGCAGCCAGCCGCGTCACCCTGCCGACGGTCCTGACCTTCGCCGGCGGGGTCTTCATCCTGCTGCTCTACAGCCAGGGCTGGGAGATGCCGCTGACCGGCGGCAAGGACGAGCAGACCGAGTCGGGCCTGCTGCGGGCGATCTATTTCCCGGCCTACGCCGTGGCCCTCGCCCTGGTGCTGGCCAGGCCCTGGAACACCCTGCGCGCCCTCGTGCGCCAGCCGTTCCTGATCCTGATGCTGGGCATCGTCGCCGCCTCGATCTTCTGGTCGGTGTCGCCCGACCAGACCGCGCGCCGGATCGTCGCCAACTACTGCACGACCATCGGCGGGGTGGTGCTGGCCGCGCGCTGGCGCTGGGCGAGCCTGGCCGAGGTGATCGGCGCGGCGTTCGCCATCCTCGCCGTCTGCAGCCTCTTCATGGCGCTCTTCGTGCCCTCGCTCGGCGTCATGCACGAGCTTTTTCCCGGCGCCTGGCGCGGCCTGTGGCTCGAGAAGAACGCCTTCGGCAGCAACATGGCCTTCGCCTTCACCATCTTCGGCGCGGCCGCGATCCTGAACCCGTCGCGCGCGAAGCTGTGGTGGGGCCTGGGGGCGCTGGCGTTCCTGCTGCTGCTGATGTCGACCTCCAAGACCTCGCTGGTGTCGCTGGTCCTCGGCGCCGGCGGCATGGTGTTCATCGCCCTCATCCGGCGCGGGCCGGGCTCGGCCGTCGCCGCCACCTGGGCCGGCATCGTCGGCGTCGGCCTCATCGCCTCGATGATCCTCTTCGCCTCGGACGTGTTCTTAGGCTTGCTCGGCAAGGACGCGACGCTGACCGGCCGCACCAAGATCTGGGACGGGGTGATCCGCCAGATCCACGCGCGCCCAATGACCGGCTACGGCTACGGCGCGGTCTGGGACGAGGAGGGCCGCTGGGGGCCGCTGGCCAAGATCACCAAGATCGCCGGCTTCCGCGCCCACCACGCGCACAACAGCTGGCTCGAGCAGTGGCTGGGCCTGGGGATCTTCGGCCTCGTCGCCTGGGCGCTGATGTTCGTCCAGACCATGGTGGCGGCCATCGTCGCCATCTACCGCGACCGCGGCGCCTACCTCGCCGTGCCGTTCCTGATCGTCTACGGCCTGGAGACCCTCACCGAGAGCGTCGCCAACGTCTACAACGACATGCGCTGGACGATCTTCGTCGCCCTGGCGGTGAAGCTGGCCTTCCCCGACCGGGAGCTGGAGAAGCGATAGTTCACAGCTCCGGGCGGCGGCCGAGGAAGCCGAGCCACAGGTCGGCGTAGTCGCGGGCCATGTCGGGGATCACGTTGAAGCCGTGGCGGTAGGGGCGCGAGACGCCGATGGCCAGCGACTGGTCGGCCTCGCCGTACCAGGTGCCGAACAGGTGGTCCCAGATCGGCGCCATGGCGAAGTGGCCGGTGGGCTTGGACATGTCGAGCTTGTGGTGCAGCCGGTGGTGGTTCGGCGACTGCACGATCCAGCGGCCGATCCAGCCCCAGTTGGAATCGATCCGCGAGTGGATCAGGAAGCCGAGGCCGATGGTGATGACGTTCACGAAGATCATCGCCTCGGGCGAGGCGCCGAGCACCGCCATCGGCAGGTTGATGATGAAGATCGGGGTGAAGGCGGCCGGATGCTGGCGCGCCGAGGTCAGCACCGAGAAGTCCTCGGCCGAGTGGTGGTAGCGGTGCAGCGGCCAGAACAGCCGCATGTGGTCGATCCGGTGCGTCCAGTAGTCGAAGAAGGTGTAGACGAAGAACCAGAACACCACGGCCAGCGGCAGCGGCATGGCCGGCGGCGTGATGGTGACGCCGAAGGTGGCGGTCAGCCAGTTGCGCACCCAGAGGCCCGAGATCATCGAGGCCCCCAGCACCAGCACCTTGCCGACGAGGTCGAGGACGTGCGCCTGGCCCGCCAGCAGGACGACGAGGTCGGTCTTGATCGAGGCGGTGCGGTCGAACAGGACCGCGCGCAACGAACTCTTGCGCCAGCCGACCGTGGCCGTCTCGATGCCGAACGCCAGCGGCAGCAGCATGAACAGCAAGAGGGCGTTGGAGACCACCCGGTCGTGCACGTTGTGCACGGTCAGGGTCTTGCCGGCGAGGGTCAGCGACAGCTGGTCGGGAACCAGCTTCAGCGCCGCCCAGCCCGCGGTCCCGATCAGCGCCAGCCAGGCGGCGAGCCCGAGCACGATGGCGACGCGGTCAAGCGCCCTGCGGCCCGGACCCACGGCCGGGCGACCGGCCTCATAACCCACGACGGACGACTGTGTCATAGAGGCTCACTCCACGCCGGATGTGCGGCGGATGCTTCACGCGCCGTGCCAGCGGCGCCTTCAGGGGCGGACGCGCTCCGCCCCCTCGGCGGCGGTGACGACCTCGAAGCCGAGGGCGAGCGCCTCGTCGGCCAGACGTTCGAGAGCCCCAGGCGTGCAGCCCCAGGCCGAGGCCGGATCGGCGACGTCGTGCGTGTAGAGGATCAGCCAGGCCTTGCGCTCGGCAGCGCGCTGCAGCCAGCGCCGGGCGGTCGCCTCGCCGTCAGGCCCCTCGATGCCGACCGCGGGCGCCTGGTTGAGGTCGGCGCCGTCCTCGACGAGGCCGTGGTGCAGCGCGCGCAGCAGGCCGTAGCGGGCGGCGAGGGCGCTCTTGGCGCCGGCGGAGACGTCGCCGTACGGATAGGCGAAGGTGCGGGCCCGCGGCGCGCCCCAGGCGGCCAGGGCGGCAGCGTTGCGGTCCGCGTCGGCGAGGGCGGCGGGGCCGCTCGCCTGGCCGCAGTCGAGGTGGCTGAAGGTGTGGCAGGCGATCTCATGGCCGGCCTGGATCAGCCGCGCCACGTCGGCCCCGTCGGCGAACCGGCCCATCGGTCCGTCGCGTCCGGCGAGCTCGGCGGCGAAGAAGAAGGTTCCCTTCAGGCCGCGCTGCTCGAGGATCGCCGCCCCGGCCCCGGCCGCGCTCGCCGGCGCGTCGTCGAAGCTGAAGGTGACCATCGGCCGGTCCAGGGCGACGCGCGCCGGCCGGCGGTGGGCGAGGCGGACCAGGCGGCGGCGCAGCTTGCCCTTCAGGCTGCGGTCGGGCTCGTAGACCTCGACGGCGCTCATCGGACGGCCTCGGCGTAGAGGCTGGCGCGGTAGAGGCGCAGCGAGAAGGCGCGCAGGGCCGTCGGGACGAGGCCGGTCAGGGCCGCGGCCTTGACCAGCGGGCGCCAGAGGCCCCGGGCCGGCACGCGCTTCAGCACCTTGGCGGCGCGGTAGCTCGGGTAGCCGCTGACGACGTCATGGTGCGCCTCGACCACGCGGGCGAAGTTGGCCGCCGACTGCTCGTACTTGGCCGCGAGCGTGCGGGCGGTGTCGAGGCCGAGGTGGGTGGCGGTGTTGTCGATGTGATGGATCGCGTGGCGGCGCGCGACGCGCATCGCCCACTCCACGTCCTCCCAGCCCCAGCCGGCGAAGCGCTCGTCGAAGGCCTCGGTGTCGAACACGTCGCGCCGGACCAGCAGGTTGGAGGTGAAGACGTGCTTTTCGGGCGCCAGGCGGCGGACCTCGGCGGGCAGGCAGTCGCTCTTCAGCGCCATGGCCCGGTGCAGGGCGTGCTCGGGCCGCGGCGGCGCCTGGTCGAGGGA
>DASZQQ010000096.1:0-6137 GCA_035549595.1 Caulobacteraceae bacterium | reverse complement strand
GAAGGCCGGCTGGGTCCGCGTCGGCCAGAGGGACGGCGACGACTTCGACATCGACACCATCCGCGGCTGGATCGACCAGAGCTACCGCGCCGTCGCGCCCAAGAAGCTGATCAAAGAACTGGCCGCCTGAGGAGCCCGCATGCCCCGCCGTTTCGTCGACCTTTCCGTCACCCTCGAGGTCGGCATCGCCTCCGATCCGCCCGGCATGGAGCCGAAGATCACCTATTCGCGCCACGCCGACACCGTGCCGCAGATGGCGCGCAGCTTCCCAGGCCTGACGCCCGACGACCTGCCCGACCGCGAGGGCTGGGCGGTGGAGAGCGTGACCATCTCCACGCACAACGGCACGCACATGGACGCGCCCTGGCACTTCCACTCGACCACCGACCATGGCCGCTCGCCCGCGCCGACCATCGACGAGACGCCGCTCGACCAGTGCCTGAGGCCCGGGGTGAAGCTGGACTTCCGCGACAAGCCGGACGGCTACGTCTGCACCGCCGCCGACGTCGAGGCCGAGCTGGCGCGGATCGGCTACACGTTGAAGCCGCTCGACATCGTGCTGGTGAACACCCGCGCCGGGTCGGTGTTCGGCAAGCCCGAGTACATCCACTCCGGCTGCGGCATGGGCCGCGAGGCGACGCTGTACCTGACCGAGCGCGGCGTCCGCGTCGTCGGCACCGACGCCTGGTCGTGGGACGCCCCGTTCAGCCACACGGCGAAGAAGTGGGCCGAGACGCGCGACCCGAAGATCATCTGGGAAGGCCACAAGGCCGGCCGCGAGATCCCCTACTGGCAGATGGAAAAGCTCGGCAACCTGGAGGCCCTGCCCCCGTTCGGCTTCGAGGTCGCCTGCTTCCCGGTGAAGATCAAGGGCGCCTCCGCCGGCTGGACCCGGGCGGTGGCGATCTTCGACGACTGATCGCCTCCATCCTTGCGTGACTAGCGGGGCCGACAGGCCCTATTCGACCACAGAGGACACAGAGGTTCACGGAGGGCGAGAAGACCTGAACCTCTGTGTTCCTCTGTGAACCTCTGTGCCCTCTGTGGTGCAACGAGAGATCCGGCTTCGCCGGACCTTTCAGTTGAAGCCCAAGGACTTCGCTGCGGCGGCGTGGACGATGTGGCCGCCCTGGACGTTCAGGCCCAGCGCGAAGCCGGGGTCGTCGGCGAAGGCGCCGTCGACGCCCTTGGCCGCCAGGGCCGAGATGTAGGGCGCGGTGGCGGCGTTGAGGGCGTAGGTCGAGGTCAGCGGCGCGGCGCCGGGCATGTTGGCGACGCAGTAGTGGATCACGCCGTCGACGACGTAGGTCGGGTCGGCGTGGGTGGTCGCGTGGCTGGTCTCGAAGCAGCCGCCCTGGTCGATGGCGACGTCCACCAGCACGGCGCCGGCGCGCATGCGCTCCAGGTCCGCGCGGGTGACCAGCTTCGGCGCCTTGGCGCCGGGGATCAGCACGCAGCCGATCACGAGGTCGGCGGTCGGCAGGAGCTCGGCGACGGCGTCGTGGGTCGAGTAGGCGGTCTTGACCATGCCGCCGAACTGGTCGTCGAGTTCCTCCAGGCGCTGGGCCGAGATGTCGAACAGGGTGACGTCGGCGCGGTGGCCGAGCGCCATCTGCGCGGCGTGCTTGCCGGCGACGCCGCCGCCCAGGATCACCACCTTGGCCGGAGGCACGCCGGGCGCCCCGCCCAGAAGCACGCCGCGGCCACCCGCCGGCTTCAGGAGGTGGTAGGCGCCGACGTCGACGGCCATGCGCCCGGCCACCTGGCTCATCGGCGCCAGCAGCGGCAGGCGGCCCCAACGGTCGGTGATGGTCTCGTAGGCCACGGCCGTGCAGCCAGACTTCATCAGGCCCCTGGCCTGGTCCGGGTCGGCGGCCAGGTGCAGGTAGGTGAAGAGCACGTGGTGCGGCTTCAGCCGCGCGATCTCGATCGGCTGCGGCTCCTTGACCTTGATGATCATCTCGGCGGTGTCGAACACCGCCTCGGCGGTCGGCAGGATGGTCGCGCCGACGCCGGCGTAGGCGCCGTCCTCGAGCCCGATCCCCGCGCCCGCACGGGTCTCGACGAACACCTCGTGGCCCTCGCGCACCAGGCGCTGGACCACGCCCGGCGTCGCGCCGACGCGGAACTCGAGGGTCTTGATCTCCTTGGGGACGCCGATGCGCATGCGGGGGGCTCCTTGACGTGACGGCGCCGTCCCTAGCACACGGGGATGAAACCTGCGCCCACTAAATCAGTACGGAAAGGAATTCCTTTCCCGCGCCGATTTTCGGCAAGGTCGTGCCGGTCATCCGCCGTAGCGGGGCGCCGCTGCGGCGTCAGGTCCGACCTGCGAGGCGGCCCAGTCGAGGTCTTCCAGATAGGTATGCGCGACCTCGCGGTGAACGGGCGACAGCATCAGATGCAGGCCCGGCGGCTCGGAAGTGGTGCTGGTGAACCAGCCGCGCTCGCGCATCTTCATCCACAGCGCCGGCGCCGAGGCCATGCCGCTGAACGACACCAGGCCCAGCTGCGGCCGTCCGTGTACGGCATAGCCGCGCTCGCGCACCCCGGCCTCGATGATTTCGCGCGCCGCCACGACCTGCCCGTGGCGCTCGCGGTAGCCCTCGACACCCAGGTAGGTCATCACCGCATAGGCCGCCGCGATGGCGCCGCCGGGCCGGGTGCCGGCGAGCGTCGGCGTCACCATCCGCCCACCCGGCCAGTCGCGGAAGTCGAACACCATGGCCTTCCAGAGCTCGGCCGAGCGGAACAGCACCGTCGAGGCGCCCTTGGCGCAGAAGCCGTACTTGTGCAGGTCGGCCGACATCGACGAGACGCCGGCGACCTCGAAGTCGAACGGGGCGATGTCGGCGCCGTTCATGCGCACGAACGGGGCCGCGTAGCCGCCGACGCAGGCGTCGACGTGCAGCCACAGCCCCCGCGCCTGGGCGAGCGCCCCGAGCTCGGCGATCGGGTCCATCAGGCCGTAGGGGAAGCAGGGCGCCGAGCCGACGATCATGATCGTGTCGTCGTCCGCGGCGGCGTCCATCGCCTGGACGTCGGCCAGGAAGTCCTTGAGCGGCGTGCGCCGGACCTCGACCTCCATCAGCGCGGCGGCCTTGTCGAAGGCCAGGTGCGCCGAGCGCGGCAGGACGACGTTCAGCCGGCCCGGGCGCCCCTTGCGGCGCGCGACGTCGCGGGCCGCCTTCATCGCCATGGTGATGGAGTCCGTGCCGCCTGAAGTGATCGAGCCCGTGGCCTCCTCGGGGGCATGCAGCAGCGACAGGCCGTAGCCGATCACCGCCTCCTCCATCCCCTTCAGGCTCGGGAAGGCGGCGGGGCCGAGGCCGTTCTCGGCCATGTAGAGGGCGTAGGCCTCGCGCTGGACCTGTTCGACGTCCTCGCCGGCGTTGAACACGTAGACGGCGGTCTTGCCGTGCCGCCAGTCGACGTCGCCCTCGCCCATCGCCGCCATGCGCTCGCGAAGGGCGGGCCAGGGTTCACCGGCGGCGGGGAGCTGGGCGCGCATCAGTCGCGCGCGCGGTTCAGATGGCGAGGCTCCTTGACCATGAAGGTCAGGATCAGGAGGCCAGAGGTCAGGAAGCCGATCGACACCATGAAGAGCGGATCATAGCCCATCAGGGTCACGAGCAGGGAGCCCAGCAGCGGGCCGACCGCGAAGGTCAGGCCCTGGGCGGTCTGGGTCAGCGCCAGGCGCATGGCCATGTCCTCACGCGTGCCGAACTCCAGCACCATGGTCGAGGAGCTCATCATCTGTCCCGACTGAGCCGCGCCGAGGCCGAAGAAGGCCAGGAACACCCAGGCGATGCCGCCGATGGTGATCGGGCCGAGATGCTCGGTCGGCAGGTGCGGAGCGGCGATCAGCAGCGCCGTGGCGGCGATCCAGAGCAGCAGCGAGCCGATGAAGGTGGCGCGGAAGCCGAGCTTGTCGCCGGTGAAGCCCCAGCCGAAGTTCGTCGCCGTGTCGGCGCCGAGGAAGGCCAGAGACATGGCCCCGAGCGTCTTGCCGTCGAGGGTGATCGCCCGCCCGGCCGACAGGATGTAGAACGGCGCCGCTACGCGCCCGGCCGTCGACAGCAGCTGGGCGATCATGAAGAACATGAAGTTGCGGTCCTCGGCGATCAGGGCCGGGGATTCCTTCAGCCGCTCCCAGACGCCGGCCTTGGGCCGTACGGTCGGCGGCTCGGGCTCGCGCATCAGGAGGGCGAGCGCGGTGAGCCCCGCGCTGGTCAGGATCACGGCCAGGAAGAAGGTCGTGGCGTAGCCGTTGCCGAACACGTTCTTCTGGATCAGGAACCGCCCCGCCCACCACGACAGGCCCGCCGCGACGATCCCGCCGATGACGTTGCGCAGGGCCTGCAGCGTCCCGCGCCGCTGGATCGGGATCACCTTGGCCAGCAGCAGCTGGAAGGCGACGCCCTGGGCGCCCTGGAAGAAGCCCATCAGGAACAGGAAGATGAGCGTCGTGACCAGCAGCGCCTGGGGGTTGCCGGTCAGGAACCAGCCGGCGAGCGAGATGCCGAGGATGCCCAGCCGCATCATCGTGCCCATCAGCATCGACACCGGCAGCACGCGCTTGCGGTGCTCGATCTGTGCGGCGCCGATGATCGGCGAGATGAAGCCGCCGATCTGCTGCAGGAACTGACCCAGCCCCACGGCCAGGGCCGACCCGCCCGAGATCTGGTGCAGATAGGCCGGCAGGAACGTCGGGGCGTTGAACAGGCGAAAGCCCGTCATCCCCAGCATTCCGTGCATGAAGTGGCCGGCGAAATTGCGCGGCAGGTTGTCCCAAACGAATTTCTCGTAGGCCGCTTCGGCGTCGAGTTCTTCCTCGACCGGCGCGACCTCCACTAGGTCATCTGGCAATGCATTTCCTCTCAATGGCCGATCTCCTAGCAGGAATCGGCCGCAGGGGAAGCTTTGGTGATCGCCGTTAAGGTCGCGGGCGGGCCAGCATGCCGCAGCGCAGGGCGACCGCCCCCGGCCGCCGCGGCAGGGTCTGGGGCCGATCGTTGAACAGCACGCCGTCGAACCCCTCCGGCAGGCCGCGGGCCAGGATTTCGCGATTGCCGGCCCCACAGGCGTCCAGCCACGCCCGGTTGGGCGCGAAGCCCTTCTGCGAGGCGACCAGCGTGCGCGCGACCGCGGCCGTCTCCCGCATCGCCCGGCGGTTCGCGCCGGCCGCGTCCTCGGCCTTGCGCTCGGTCCCCGTGGCGACGGCGTAGCCCTGGCCGGCCAGCCGCTCCAGGCCCTCGCCCTGGTCGCCGGTTCCCAGCTGGGCGTAGGCGCCGTTCCAGGCGGCCCCCACCGGGACCCACACCTCGATGCGGACCTCGCTGTCGGGCGCCGGCTTGCTCGAGACCACGAAGCGGCAGGCCTTGGTGCGCGCCGACAGCCGCTCGCTGGTGACCCGCTGGACCGCCGCGTGCGGCAGGGCGATGTCCATCAGGTCGGAGCACTTGAGCTCCTTGGCCGACACCGCCTGCGGCGTACAGACGAGGACCGCCGCCGGAAGGGCCGCCGCCAGAACGCTTACGAAACGCATGATCCCCCAGCCCGCGCCAGAACCCGGAAGCCCCGATCTTTCCGCAACGCTCGGGCCCGATTCAAGCCGATTCCGCGCCTTGTCCGCCCCGACGCAGCTCGCTTGCGCGCGGTTTCCCGGCGCCCCATCGTCGAGGCGCAACCGCGGAGGGATCTCATGCTCGTCTCGACCACCAACGACATTCCGGGGCATCGCGTCGTCCGGCACATCGGCATCGTGCGCGGCATCACGGTCCGCTCGCGCAGCGTCATCGGCAACTTCGCCGGCGGCATCCAGTCGATCTTCGGCGGCAAGCTGTCGGTGTTCGTCGACCTGGCCGAGACCGCCCGGCAGGAGGCCTACGAGCACCTCGTCCAGCACGCCCAGCAGGCCGGCGCCAACGCCATCATCGGCATGCGCTACGACGCCAACGAGATCATGGAAGGCATCACCGAGGTCCTGGCCTACGGCACCGCCGTCGAGGTCGCGCCGGAGGGTTAGCCGGCGGCCTCCAGCGCGGCGGCGCAAAGCCCTGCCGTGCGCGGGTCGCCGACCAGGTCCGGTCCCATCTGGTTGCAGACGTAGCCGATCGCCACCTGGGCGTCCGGAT
>DASZQQ010000095.1:0-3357 GCA_035549595.1 Caulobacteraceae bacterium | reverse complement strand
GAGGCGGGCGACGGGGCGATCAACGCCGTGGTCGTGCGCGACGTCGAGCGGGCGCGCGAGGCGGCGCGGGCCGCCGACGCCGCCCGCGCGGCGGGGGAGGACCGGCCGCTGCTCGGCGTGCCGATGACGGTCAAGGAGTGCTACGACCTCGCCGGCCTGCCCTCGACCTGGGGCTTGCCCGGCCCGGCCCAGCCGGCGGCGGAGGACGCCGTGGCCGTGCAGCGGCTGAAGGCGGCGGGCGCGATCGTTCTCGGCAAGACCAACACCCCGGTCATGCTGGCCGACTGGCAGAGCTTCAACCCGGTCTACGGCCTGACCCGCAATCCCTGGAACCTGGAGCGCAGTCCGGGCGGCTCGTCGGGCGGTTCGGCGGCCGCCCTGGCGGCGGGGTTCGTGCCGCTGGAATTCGGCACCGACCTCAGCGGCTCGCTGCGCGCGCCAGCGGCGTTCTGCGGGGTGCTGGCGCACAAGCCGACCTGGGGCCTCGTCCCCAACCGCGGCTGCGCCCCGCCCGGCGTGCCGCGCCTGCCGATCGCCTCGCAGGTGGACCTGGCCGTGGCGGGCCCCCTGGCGCGGACGGCGGCGGACTTGGCGCTGGCCTTCGAGGTCACCGCCGGTCCCGATGCGCCGATGCGGACCGCCTGGCGGCTGGAGTTGCCGCCGCAGCGCCACGAGCGCCTGGCCGACTTCCGCGTCCTCGTCGTCGACGAGCATCCGCTGGTGCGCACGGCCTCCGAGGTCCGGGCGGCCGTCCAGGATCGCGCCCGGGCGCTGGAAGCGGCCGGCTGCACGGTGCTGCGCTGCAGCGAGCACCTGCCCGACCTCGCCAAGGCCGGCGAGACCTTCGCCACCCTGCTGTTCGCGCTCATGCAGGCAGACACCGAGATGGGCGCGCCGATCAGCCACGGCGAGTGGGTTCGCGCCGACCGGGTGCGGCTCTCCATGGCCGCGCGCTGGCGGGCCCTGTTCGGGACCGTCGACGTGGTCTTGACGCCGGCGATGCCGACCACCGCCTTCCCGCACGACCAGCGGCCGATGGGCGAGCGCGCCCTGGTCGTCGATGGCGAGGCCGGCCCCTACGAGACCCAGTCGCTGTGGTGCGCGCTGGCGGGGCTCACCGGCCAGCCGGCCACCGCTGTCCCCCTCGACCTCTCCGCCGAAGGCCTGCCGATCGGCGGCCAGATCGTCGGCCCGCTCTACGAGGATCGCACGACGCTCGCCTTCGCCGCGGCCATGGAGCAGGCCTTCGGCGGGTTGACGTATCCAGGGGCGTGAGCCCCTACGCCAGAACCTTGTCGATCCAGTCGGCGAAGGCGGTCATGAAGCCGGTCAGGAACCTGGCCGTGCCCTCGTTGGCGATGGCGCCGTTGTCGCCGAACAGGGTCGCCGCGCCGCCGACGTAGGCTTCCGGCTGCTGCAGCACCGGCACGTTCAGGAACACCAGCGACTGGCGCAGGTGATGGTTGGCCCCGAAGCCGCCGATGGCGCCGGGCGAGACGCTGACCACCGCGCCGGGCTTGCCGTTCCACACGCTCTGGCCATAGGGCCGCGAGCCGACGTCGATGGCGTTCTTCAGCACGCCAGGAACAGAGCGGTTGTACTCGGGGGTGACGAACAGCACCGCGTCGGCGGCCCGCACCTCCTGGCGGAACTTCAGCCACTCCGCGGGCGGCCCTTCGCGCTCGAGGTCCTCGTCGTTGTGGGGCAGGGCGCCGATCTCGACCACGCCCAGCCGCTGCCGCTCGGGCGCGAGGCCGGCCAACGCCCCCGCCATCTTGCGGTTGTAGGACTCCTTGCGAAGACTGCCGACCAGGGTCGCCACCGTGCGGACCATGCCTCTGTTCCTCCTGTCCGAAGCCTCAGACGGTCTGGCGCGAGGTTTCGTTCCGATAGGTCTGCAGCCACGCCCAGAAGGCGGCCACCCCCTCGCGCACCGAGGTCGAGGGCCGGTAGCCGGTGAGGTCGGCGAGCAGGTCGCAGGCGGCGAAGGTCGTCTGCGGGTCGCCCGGCTGCATCGGCAGCTCGTTGCGTCGCGCCTTGCGCCCGACCGCGTCCTCGATGGCGGCGATGAAGTCGTCCAGCCGCACCGGGTCGCTGCGGCCGATGTTGACCACCCGCCAGGGCGCGGCCGGGCTCAGGCTGTCGTGGCCGCCCGGCGCGGGCTTGCCGACCTCCGGAACGCACCCCATCAGCCGCACCACGGCCTCGGCGAGGTCGTCGATGAAGGTGAAGTCGCGGGCCATGTCGCCGGCGTTGTAGACGTCGATCGGCTCGTCGCGTGTCAGGGCCTCGGCGAACTTGAACAGCGCCATGTCCGGCCGCCCCCAGGGGCCGTAGACGGTGAAGAAGCGGAAGGCGGTGGTCGGCAGGCCCCAGAGGTGGCTGTAGGCGTGGGTCATCGCCTCGGTCGCCTTCTTGGTGGCGGCGTAGAGCGTCAGCGGGTGGTCGGTCTGGTCGGTCTCGCGGAACGGCATCTTGGTGTTCGCGCCATAGACCGAGCTCGTCGAGGCGATCATCAGGTGCTTCACCGCCAGGACGCGGGCCGCCTCCATGACGTTGAAGGTGCCGACCACATTTGCGTCGACGTAGGAGCGCGGGGCCTCGAGGCTGTAGCGGACGCCGGCCTGGGCGGCCAGGTGGATGATCACCTCCGGTTTCGCCGCCGCGGCGATGTCCATCAGCCCCTCGGCGTCCTCGAGCATCAGCTGGTGTCCGGCGTAGGCGTTGTGCCGCTTCAGGAGCGCGTGCCGCGCTTCCTTCAGGGAGACGTCGTAGTAGGGGGTCATGCCGTCGACGCCGGTGACCTCGTGCCCGTCGGCGATCAGGCGCCGGGCCACGTGGAAGCCGATGAAGCCGGCCGCGCCGGTGACCAGGACTCGCATGCGGCGCGTAGAAC
The DNA here is from genome assembly GCA_035549595.1 of Caulobacteraceae bacterium. GTDB lineage: Bacteria > Pseudomonadota > Alphaproteobacteria > Caulobacterales > Caulobacteraceae > Acaudatibacter. The sequence continues at coordinate 461 of DASZQQ010000095.1, read as the reverse complement.
ACCCCAGGGCGCGGCTTGTCCAGCGGAGCGCGGTCGCACGCGCTAAGGTCGGCGCACATGCAAACGCGACTCGCGGGACGGGCGCGACCGTCCGGGCCCCCCGCGCGTTTCGGCCACGCCTTCAGGAGGTTTCCATGGCCAGGCGCGACTATCGCAAGGCTCAGCTGGGCGGACAGGCCCTCGAGCCCGAGACCCTGATGCTGAGCTACGGCTTCGATCCGCGCCTCTCCGAAGGCTCGGTGAAGACGCCGATGTTCCTGACCTCGACCTTCGCCTATTCCACGGCGGAGGAGGGCAAGAACCTCTTCGACTACATGTCCGGCCGCGCCGCCGCGCCCCAGGGCGCCGACGCGGGCCTGATCTACACCCGCTTCAACAATCCCAATCTCCAGATCGTCGAGGAGCGTCTGGCGGTGCTGGAGCGGGCCGACGCCTGCGCGGTGTTCGCCAGCGGCATGGCC
>DASZQQ010000094.1:0-18276 GCA_035549595.1 Caulobacteraceae bacterium | reverse complement strand
GCATCAGCTGGCCCTGCGCCTGCTGCACGGCGACCTGGAACGGGCGCGGGTCGATCTGGGCCAGCAGCTGGCCCTTGCGCACCATCTGGCCCTCGCGGAAGTCGACGCGCACCAGCATGCCCGAGACGCGGGCGTTGACGTTGACCGTCGCCTCCGGCGTCACCGTGCCCAGCGCCGTCAGGGTGATGGGGATGTCCGAGGCGGTCGCCTTGGCGACGCCAACGGTGATCGCCGGGCGCCCGCGCCCGCCGCCGGGACCGCCGCGTCCGCCCTGGGCGCCGTTCGCCGCGCAGCGCGAGAGCACGAAGGCGACCAGCACCGCCGCCGCCACCACGATCGCGATGCCCGCAGCCGTGCGCCACGCGGGACGGCGCCGGGGCGGCGGCGCCCGCCGCCCGATCGAGGCATCGCTCATTCGATCTCCACCGTTTCCGCGCGGCCGGGCCCTCAGGTCCAAACCCGCGCTTGTCGATGAGGTTCCTCTGAAGACGGCGAATTGCGCCGCGATTTCCACCTCGCGACACTTGCCGGATGTGAAGTTGCGAAGTGGAGATCAGGCATAGGCGGCTGAAATCCCGGAAAAACGCGACGGGGGGCGGGCCTGCGAAGTTGGTCCGGCGACTTGTCGCCGATCATGGCGCCGACCCCGCCGCGGTGCTCTCTCTCTGGCGTCGTTCGTCAGGGAGCTCGGATCGGCTTGGACCTCGCCATCGCCCGCATCGTCCACGTCCTCGCGGTGATCCTCTGGATCGGCGGTGTCGGCTTCGTCACCACGGCCCTGATTCCGTCGCTCAGGCGCACGCAGGCCCCCGAGCGACGGCTTCCCACGTTCCTGACGTTCGAGGGGCCGTTCGCCGCGCAGGCGCGCATCAGCGTGCTGCTCGCCGGCCTCAGCGGCCTCTACATGACCTGGAAGCTGGACGCCTGGGGTCGCTTCGCCTCCGCGCGCTTCTGGTGGATGCACGCCATGGTCGGGGTGTGGCTGGTGTTCGCCGTCATGCTGTTCGTGCTCGAGCCGTTCGTCCTTCATCGCCGGCTGGAGCGCGAACTCGCCGCCGGAGCGGGTCCAGCCGTGTTCGACCGCATGGAGCGGTTCCACCGCGTGATGCTGGTCCTGAGCCTGCTGGCGTCGCTCGGCGCGGTGGGAGGGGCGCATGGCCTTTTCGTCTGAGCCCTTCGCGGCGACGACGACCGGACGCCTCGCCGGCTGGCTCGCCGGTCAGGCCCACCGGCTGTTTCCCGGCTACTTCGCCCTCGTCATGGCGACCGGCATCCTGTCGAACACCTTCTGGCTCGAAGGGCGGCGGGGCCTCTCGGACGCCCTGATGGCGATGAACCTCGTCGCCTTTCCCTGGCTCGCCGGGCTGACCGTCGTGCGGCTCGCCGCCTGGCCCAGAGCCGTCTGGCAGGACCTGACCAGCCCGGCCCTGGTGTTCTCCTTCTTCACCACGGTCGCGGCGAGCGACGTCCTGGGGCTCGGCCTCGCGCTTCGCGGCCACCCGCAGGCGGCGCTGGCGCTCTGGCTGTTCGCGCTCGCGGCCTGGGTGGTGCTGATCTACCTGAGCTTCGCGGTCCTGACCTTCCTCAACACCGCGCGCGGGGCCAACGTCGTGCACGGCGGCTGGCTGATCGCCATCGTCGGCACGGAGTCGCTGGTGATCCTGGGCACGGCGATCGCGCCGCATCAGGGCGCCCTGTCGCCCAGCCTGTTCGTCCTGATCCACATGCTCTGGGGGATCGGCCTCGGCCTCTACGGCATCTTCATCACCCTCTTCGCCTACCGCATCTTCTTCTTCGACATCGGGCCGGACGACATCACCCCGCTGCTGTGGGTGGTGATGGGCGCCGCCGCGATCAGCGCGAACGCCGGCTCGACGCTGCTGCTGACCGACAGCGGCGTGCCGTTCCTGGTCTCGATGCGGCCGTTCATCGACGCCCTGAGCCTGATCCTCTGGGCCTGGGCCACGTGGTGGATCCCGCTGCTGGTCATGTTCGGGGCCTGGAAGCACGGTGTGCGGCGCGCGCCCCTGACCTACACGCCGATGTTCTGGAGCCTGGTCTTCCCCCTGGGCATGTACGCCCTGGCGAGCCGGCGCCTCTCGCTCGCGGCCGAGTTCGCGCCGCTGCGGCTGGTCAGCGGGGTGATGGTGTGGGTCGCGCTCGGGGCCTGGACGCTGACGGCCGCCGGACTCGCCCGTCGGATCGCGGCCGACCTCGTGGCGGTGTTCACGGCCTCGCCGGCGCGCCCTGGAAGCTCCGCCGCGCCAGCCCCGGCAGGGCGACCGCCTGTCCGGCTGCGCGCGCGACGAAGAACACGCTGAAGGCCAGCCAGAGGCCGTGGTTGCCGAGGCCGCGGGCTGCCAGGAGCAGAGCCACGAACACCGCCAGGGCGGCGGCCATGGTCAGCAGCATGGCCCGCGTCCAGCTGGCGCCGATGAAGACGCCGTCGAACACGAAGGACGCGAAGCCGGCCAGCGGCAGGACGACGGCCCAGCCGATGTATCGCATCGCGGTCCCGGCGACCGCGGGATCGGTGCTGAAGGTCGAGGCGAGCCGCGCGCCGGCCACGAGCCAGGCGAGCGCGATCAGCATCGCGCAGGCGCCGCCCCAGGCCAGCGTTTCGCGCACAAGCCGCCCGAAGCGCTCGCGCTCGCCGGCGCCCAGGGCCTCCCCGCACAGCACCTGGGCGGCGTTCTCGAACCCGTCGAGGATCAGGGTCCCGAGGCTGAAGAGCTGGTAGAGGATGGCGTTGGCCGCCAGGATCGTCGCCCCCTGCAGGGCGCCGAAGCGGGTGAAGAGCACCGTCGCGCTCATCAGCAGCAGGGTGCGCGCGAAGAGGTCGCGGTTCAGGCGGAAGAGGGCGAGGAGCTCGGCGGCGCGCCACGTCTCGCGGCGGCGGGCCAGGGCCGGCGCCCCGCGGGCGGGCGCATCGCGGGCCACGGCGATGGCCAGGGCCACGAGCCGCGCCGTCTCGGACGTCAGGGTGGCGATCGCCACGCCGGCGACGCCGAGGCGCAAGCCCAGGACCAGGGTCACGTCCAGCGCCACGTGCAGGATGTTGGTCCCGACCTCGACGCCGAGGACGAGGCGCACGTGGCGCCGCGCGATCAGCCAGCCGACCAGCACGGCGTTCAGCAGCCAGGCGGCGCCGCCGAGGTAGCGCACGTCGACGTAGGTCCGGGCCTCGGCCGCGAGGGTCCCGGTGGCGCCGAAGACGCGCAGGCCCACGTCCAGCAGCAGCGGCCGCGCCGCGAGGAACACCGCGCCGATGGCCAGCGCCGCCGCCAGCGCGCGCACCAGGGTCGCCGCCTGGGCCGTCTCGTCGCCGCGCCCGGCCGCCTGGGCGACGAGGCCGACCGTGCCCGAGCGCAGGAAGTTGAACACGATCAGCAGCGTCATCAGCAGCTTGGCGCCGACCTCGACCGCGCCCTGGGCCGTGGGATCGCCCAGCCGGCCGATCACCCAGGTGTCGGCGATGCCGAACAGGGCGGTGGCGACATTGGTCAGCATCGACGGCCCCGCGATCGCCAGGATCGCGCGCCGGTCCGCGGCCGGGGAGGGAAGGGCTGACTCGCTCACCCCCCGAGGGGGCGGGAGGCGGCCGGCCTGGTCAAGTCTACCGCGGCCGCACCACCTGCGGGCCGAGGGTCTTCAGGACCTCGCGCGCGTCGAGGGCGTCCGGGTCGTTCGCAGGCTTGGCGCCGTGGCCCATGGCGATGTCGGCCGAGACGGCGTAGGCGGTGACCGTCTGGGTGTCGAAGAACGGCGCCGCGCCCCACGGGTCCCAGGTGCGCCAAGGCCGCAGGCGGTCGCCCTGGCGGTATTGCCAGTCGGGGCTCCAGACGCCGCCGAACGGTCCGGCCGACGAATAGCGCCGCTCGTGGCTGAGGGTCGCCGTCTGCGGCTCGCCCGGGCTGAACCAGTCGTAGCCCTGCGCCACCGTCAGCTCGGCGGAACGGTAGAGCAGATAAGTCTCGACGGTGTCGCGCCCGGTCAGCTCGTTGCCGGCGAAGCTGACGCGCCAGTGGCCGGGCGACAGCTCGCGGTCCGAGTAGCCCTCGCTCGCGCCGTGGAAGCCGAACGGCTGGTAGGGCGTGTCGGTGGCGCAGGCGGTGAGGCCCAGCAGGGCGGCGACCGCGAGGCCGAACAGAGGGCGTGGGGACATGCGGACTTCCTTCATCGGAACGCCTCCTTTCGACCGCGGCGCGAAGCCGGCCGCCTTGACGCACCTCAAGGGCGTGCGCGCCGTTCAGCTCCCCAGGCGGTAGGGCACGACGCGCCGCTCGTCCGAGGGCACCGCCAGCGGCCGGTCCACCGGCGGGAACGCGCGATGCTCGCAGTCGTCGCGCTCGCAGATCCGGCAGCTGACGCCGATCGGCGCGGCGGGGCCGTCCAGGTCTATGCCCTCGGCGGAGACCATCTCGTGCGCGTGCTCGATCTCGCAGCCCAGGCCCAGCACGTAGCGGCGCGGCTTCTTCAGGTACGAGCCGGCCGGCTTCACCACCGCCACGGCGACGCACAGGTAGCGCACGCCGTCGGGCATCTCGGCCAGCTGCACCTGGAAGCGCTCGCCCGAACCCCAGGCCTCGTGCACGTTCCACAAGGGGCAGGCGCCGCCGAAGCGGGCGAAGCGGAAGCGCGTGGCGCTGTGGCGCTTGGTGATGTTGCCGGCGTTGTCCAGGCGCACGAAGTACAGCGGCACGCCGCGCTCCATCGGCCGCTGCAGCGTCGAGAGCCGGTGGCAGACCTGCTCCAGGCTGGCGCCGAACAGGCGCGCCAGCTGCTCGATGTCGTGGCGCGTGCGCCGCGCCGCCTGCGCGATCTGGCGATAGGGCATCAGAAGCGCGCCGGCGGCGTAGTTGGCCAGGCCGACGCGGCAGACGTCCGCCGCCTCGCGGGTCCGGAAGCGCGCGCTCTTCAGCTCCGCGTCGATGGCCTCGACGAAGGCGCTCGAAGCGATCTGGTAGGCCATCTGGAAGGCCTGCGTCTCCGCCGGCAGGCTGGCGTCCAGCGTCAACAGGCGCCGGGCCGGATCGAAGCGGCGCATCGCCCCGTCGGCCGAGCCGCGCGCCACCGTGATCCCCAGCCCCTCGCGCAGGCACGCCTCCAGCGGGCCCAGCGACGGCCGCCCGGGGGCCAGGCCGATGGTCTCGGCCAGGGTCTCGGCCGCCCGGTCCAGGGCGTCGATGTAGTTGTCCTTGTAATGGAAGTAGTCGCGCACCTCCTCGTAGGGCAGCAGCAGGCTGGCCGCCGTCGCCTCGTCCAGGGCGACGGCCTCCTCGGTCAGCTTCAGGCGCTCGGTCAGGCGGTGGCTGTCGCGCTGCAGGGCCACGAAGCGGCGGGCGAGCGTCGGGGCCGAGTGCACCGCCGCGCGCAGTTCGCTCATCGGGGCCGGATCGCCGCCGCCGGCCTCGGCCATGGCCTCGCGCAGGTCCGACAGCAGCAGCTGCTCGACGTCGGCGTCGAAGGCCTCGGGGCGCACGCCGAAGACGTCGGTCAGCGCCATCAGCACCCGCTCGGACACCGGCCGCTGGTTGGATTCGATCTGCGACAGGTAGCTGGCCGACAGCCCCAGCCGGCGCGCGCACTCGTCCAGGCGCCAGCCGCGCTCGGCGCGCAGCGCGCGCACCTTGGGGCCGAGGAAGGGCTTCACCCGCATTTGCAACTTTGCAAGCTGAGCGCCGAAAGGCGCGAATTCTTCGCCCTTTATCGTTTGAACTGAAGGCGAGAGCAAAGCCTAATCGCACCGCGCCGCAAAGGCGGCGTCTGCAAATCTGCGAAGCCCGCAAAGACCGAACGCCATGACCACCCTCGACGACAACATCCGCTACCTGCCCCGCCTTTCGATGTCCGGGGCGATGCGGCTCTTCGGCATGACCGCGCGCGCGATCCGCTTCTACGAGAAGCAAGGGCTGATCGAGGCCCGCCGCGACCGCCGCAACGCCCGCTACTTCGACGCCTCGGCCCGCGTGCGCCTCGAGCGCATCGGTCAGCTGCGCGCCGGCGGCGTCGCCCTGCAGGACATCGCCCAGGTGCTCGACGAGGCCGACCGCGGCGGCGCCTTCCGCGACCTGGCGCTCAAGACGCTGGACACGCGCCGCGCCCAGGTTCGCCAGGAGCTGGAAGCGGTCGAGGCCGCCATCGCCGCCATCGACGGCGCCGCGCCGGCCCCGGCCGAACGTCCTGCCGCGGGCCGCGTCGCCGCGGTCTGACGGCGACGCGCGGGAACGTGTTCGCCACGCCCCGCGCGCCCTCTCAAGTCTGAGACCGGCGTCACTTCGGGAAGGTGATGTCGGTCCAGTAGTCGTCGCCGACGAACACCCGGTACTTGTCGTAGCCGGCCACCATCTGCTGGCCGGTCTCCTTGGGCACGGCGGCGTAGTTCTCCCGCTGCATCGCCTCGTCGCGCGCCTGGTCGGGCTCGAGCGAGGCCAGCGAAGGATAGTGCTCGATCAGCAGCACATTGGCCTGGCCGTCGGACGCGTTCAGCTTGATCTTGATCGAGTAGCTGTCGATCAGGCCGTGCCGCTTGGCGATCTCCTCGGCCGTCACCCAGGTCTTCTTCAGGCCGGTGACGTAGTCGTCGATGTGGTTGGGATCGACCCGCACCGAGGTGACGTGCCAGACGCCTTTCTGCGGCGTGTAATCGACGTACGGTTCAGCGGAAGCCAAGCTCGACCACAGTATTCCGCCTGCGATGGTCGCCACTACTAAGCTCGCGGACTTGATTTTCATCGTCGTTTTCCCCCGATCAGGAGTGCATGCCGTTCTGGCCGGACGACGTTACGCGAACTTTTTGCAATCGTATTGCAATAAGTGTCTGGCCGGTCAGGCTCTGGCCAGGCCCGCGAGGGCCTGGCGGCAGACAAGCAGCGACTGGCCGGCCACCATCCCCTTCCAGTCGTCGGCGTCGCCGTAGAAGGCGGCGCGGATCTGCGCCTTGATCGGCGCGGCCTCGGGTCCCCGCGGATCGCCGTGGGCGTGCAGCCAGGCGTCGGCGCACAGCGCCTCGCGCACCTTGGTCATCGAGACCGTGCCGACTTCCAGGGCCATGCCGGTCACCTGGGCGTGCGGCAGGATCCCCGGGGCGGCCGAGAGGCCGTCGCCGCGGATGTCGGCCGAGGAGGAGTCGCCGGCGGCCGGGCAGACGATGGCGCCCCCGTACCAGGATTTCGCGCGCTCGAAGCCCGCCGTGCCCGGCCGCTCGATCACGATCTGCTCGCCGAAGCCCCAGGGGCCGAGGCCGGTGTGGTAGTCGATGATCGCCACGTGGGCGGCGCCGGCCAGGCGCTCCCGGTAGATCGCCGTCTGGGTGCGGCGCGACCAGGTCGGGGCCCGGCCGCCGTAGAAGACGCCCCTCGCGAAGTCGTACTGCCCGGCGCTGAGGGCGTCGCGCAGGGCGAGCTCTCCGCGCTCGGCCACGAACGCCGCCAGCCGCCGCCGCGCCTCGCCCTGCGACGCCTCGGTCCATTCCGAAGGGCAGAAGGCGTCGTGCAGCGCCGCATAGCCGGGGTTGGCGGGCAGCGGTCCGCCGTGGTCGACCCAGTTGCGGTTGAGGTCGACATTGTCCTCGGTCACGCGCCGCAGCCAGGCGAAGCCGTACGGGTTGACCGCATGGACCATCATCATCGCCACACCGGCCGGCAGGCGCCCGGTCTCGCCGCGGCGCAGGAAGTCCACCTGCGCCCCCGAGCCGCAGAAGCCCTCGACGCCGTGCGTGCCGCTCAGGGTCACCAGCACCTTCGCCGCGTCCGCCGGCCCGAACCAGGCGACGTCGGTGGCGAGTTCGCCCCCGTCCGGCCCGCGCTCGGGGTGGGTGTGGCTGTCGATCGTCCCGCCGGCCGCGGCGGCGGCTTCGCGGAACTTCGCACGGGCGGTGGGATAGTCGGGGCTGAAGGCGTCGGCGCTGTTCATGGCGCCAGCCTTAGAGCGTTTCGGCTCGCGACGCGCGCTTTCTGCTCGGGGACATGTTCCGCAAGGAACGTGTCCCCTTTCGTGGCGCGAAGGGGGGACACGAACCCGGCCTCTGGCCGGGATCATGTCCCCGAAAGGGGCTCAGTCCGTCGCCGCGGTGGTGATCAGCGGCTCGAAGGCGCGGCGGGCGAAGCGCCATCCGGACGCCGTGCGCCGGTAGGCGTCGTGGTAGGTCCCGACCATCAGCGGGGCGATGCGCGGGACGGCGGCGGGCGCGCCGTCCTTGCGTTCGCCGGCGTAGACGATGATCGCGGCCGTGGCCTCGGCCCGGTCGGGCCCGAGCACGTCGATGCGGTGGTTGGCGACGGCGTGCACGGTGAAGGCGCCGGGCGCCCTCGGGCCAGCGCTGACCGCCGCCAGGATGGCCGCCGGTCCGCGATAGGTCTGGCCGAACAGCACCAGTTCGCCGTCGTCGGCGAAGAGCCGGCTCCATTCCTCCATGCGGCCACTGTCGGCCAGGAACGAGTAGTCGAGGGCGAGACGCTCGCAGGCTTCGCGGACCTCGAGCCGGTCGAGGGCGGAGAGGGCGGGGGAGAGGGTGTCGGTCATGCGTAGTGCAGCTCCAGGCCGTCCAGGTCGCCGCGCGCGCGCCACTCGGCCAGCAGGGCGTTGAACTTGTTGATTCCGGGCGTGTAGGTCTGGCCGGTCAGGCCGCCCGAGCGCTCGCCGCCCTCGTTGTTGTAGTAGCCGGGCGTGCAGGCGTTCTGGAAGTCGCGGTTCAGGATCGCCACCGACCGGATCACCTCGACCCAGGCGTCCTCGGCCGCCTTGGTCGGCTCGACGGCGACGGCGCCGCGGGCCTTGGCCTCCCTGATGATGTAGGCGATGTGCTGGGCCTGGTCGTCGAACATGGCGGTCATGTTCACCGACAGCCCGTTCTGCCCGACGCCGATGTAGAACCAGTTCGGGAAGCCGCGGCTGGAGTGGCCGTGCAGGGTGCGAAAGCCGTCCTTGTAGTAGTCGAACAGCGAGAGGCCGCCGCGGCCGAAGATGTCGAAGCCGATCCGCCGCCGGAACGCCGTCGAGATCTCGAAGCCCGAGGCGTAGATGATGCAGTCGACCGGATACTCCACGCCGTTGGCGACGACGCCGGCCGGCGTGATGCGCTCGACGCCGCGGGTCTCGCTGACGTCCACCAGGGTGACGTTCGGACGGTTGAACGTCGGCAGGTACTCGTCGTTGAACGTCGGGCGCTTGCAGAACTGGCGGTACCAGGGCTTCAGGGCCTCGGCCGTGGCCCGATCGGCGACGCTGGCGTCCACCCGGGCGCGGATCTGGTTCATCTTCACGAAGTCGGCGAGCTCGGCGCGCCGGGCGGCCTCGCCGGGGTCCATCTTCACGCCGGGGCGGAAGCCGGCCGCCAGGCTGCGGAAGATGTCGGTCCAGCTGTCGGCGACGAGGTCGACCTCGAACGGCCGGCCCTCGACGATGTCGGCGAAGTTCTGCCGCCGCGCGCGCTGCCAGCCGGGCTGCAGGCTCGCGGCCCAGTCGTAGTCGGTCGGCTTGTTGCCGCGCAGGTCGACGCTCGAGGGCGTGCGCTGGAAGACGTAGAGGCGCTGGGCGTAGCGGCCGACGTAGGGCACGCACTGGATCGCCGTGGCGCCGGTGCCGATCACCGCCACGCGCTTGTCCGCCAGGCCGTGCAGGTTCCCGGTCGTGTCGCCGCCGGTGTAGGCGTAGTCCCAGCGGCTGGTGTGGAAACTGTGGCCGGCGAAGGTCTCGATGCCGGGGATGCCGGGCAGCTTGGCGCGGCTGGCGGTGCCCAGGGCCATGATCACGAACCGGGCCTTCATCGCATCGCCGCGGTTGGTGCGGATCGTCCAGCGCCTGGCGGCCTCGTCCCAGGCCAGCTCGGTCACCCGGGTCTGGAAGCAGGCGCGGTCATAGAGGCCGTAGGCTTTGCCGACACGCTGCGAGTGCTCGAAGATCTCGCCCACGTAGCTGTACTTTTCCTTCGGCGTGTAGCCGAGCTCCTCCAGGAGCGGCAGGTAGCAGTAGCTCTCGATGTCGCACTGCGCGCCCGGATAGCGGTTCCAGTACCAGGTGCCGCCGAAGTCGGCCCCGGCCTCGATGATGCGGAAGTCGTCCAGCCCCGCCTCGCGCAGCCGCGCGCCGGCCAGCAGGCCCGAGAAGCCGCCGCCGATGATGGCGATCTCGATCTCGTCGCAGATCGGCTCGCGCGTGAAGCCGGGCGGCGCGTAGGGGTCGTCCTCGGCGTAGCGGGCGAAGGCGCCGGCCAGCTCGATGTACTGCGCCTCGCCGTCCGGCCGCAGCCGCTTGTCGCGCTCGGCCCGGTACCGTTCGCGCAGGGCGTCCGGATCGAAGTCGATGACCAGCCCGTCCTGCGGCGCCTCGCCGTCCATGAAAGCGTCTCCCTGATCGAGGCCGCGCGGCCGGAGTGGCCGCGGGCGCTCGCAAAACTGGAACACGCTATAATTTTGTCGTCAACCGGGCGGGGGCGGTCGAACCGCTTCCACGGCGCTTGCGGCTAGGCCGGGTAGGCCAGCGACGGATACCAGTCGGCCCCGCGGCCCTCGGGCGTCATGTCGAGCACGGTCCAAAGCGGCGCGGGATCGGGCGCGCCGCGCGGGTCCTGGCCCGGGTCGCTGGCTACCATCTCCTGGGACCAGAAGTGGCGGATGGTCCCGTCCCGGCGCGTGAAGACGGCCGGGCCGCCGCTGTCGAGGCCGCCGTCCGGGCTCGTGGCGTAGTCGCGCGTGAAGGCGTCGGTAAGCGCGCTGGCGAGCTTCAGGTTCTTCCAGCCCCGGTCGCGCTTGACGGCCACCAGGCGCTCCAGCGGCGAGCGCGCGACCACCACCAGAGACACCCTCTGGGCGAGGTCGTCCGCGTTGCCATCCCAGGCGTCCAGCAGGTTGGTGCACATCGGGCACGGCTTCGGCCGCTCGGGGCCGAACATGTAGTTGTAGACCACCAGCGTCTGCTTGCCGGCGAAGAGGCCGGCCAGGTCGCGGGGCCCATCCTCGGTGTCGAAGCGATAGTCGCCGGTCACCGCCCCGCCCGGCGGCAGCGCCCGGCGCATCGCGGCCACCCGCTCGATGTGTCGGCGCAGCTCGAATTCCTCGGCCAGCAGCGCCCGCCGCGCCGTCCGGTACTCGGCGCTCTCATTGGGCATGCGCGCGGGACTGTCGGCGGCGAGGCGGTCGGCGGGAATCAGGGTCTCGGTCTTGGCGTCCATGGCAGGCCTCCGCAAGCGTTCCGCCTGGAAGACGAACGGCGAGCACAAAAGGCGACAGGGAAGGCGAAATTTTCTCGGACGCGGCGCGATTGCGCCTCGCGTCAGCCGGCCTGCGCCGCCCTTGTCCGGGCCTCGCGCGCGGCGAAGAAGCCCGCCGTCGCGCCGCAGGCGCTGGCGAAGGCGCCCCAGGCCAGGTCCACCGCCGTGAGCCAGGCGGGCCAGGTGCTCAGCGTGGCCTGGTTGGTGAGGTCGTAGGTGGCGTAGGCGACGAGGCCGAGGCCGGCCCCGCGCCGCGCGGCGTGGGTCCAGCGGTCAGACCTCAGCGCCGGCGCCACGGCGAAGCCGCACAGGCCGGCGAAGTAGATCAGGTAGAACAGCGCCGCCGGCGCGAGACGCGGCTGGTCGGCCAGCAGGGGCCCCAGCGCGGGCCGGTAGAGCGCGCCGCCCGTCGCGCTCAGCCAGACCCCGTCGAGGGCGCCGAACGCCAGGGCCGCGCCGGCGTAGGCGACGACGATCCGGCGCAGGTTCATCGCGCGTGCGCCAGCCGATAGTGGCTGACGCCCCAGACCTCGCCGCGCCCGGCCCCGAAGAGGCCCGCGGTGGCCAGGAAGAACAGCCGCCAGCGCCGCCGCCACATCCGCCAGTCCGCGCCGTACACATCACGCAGGATGGCCGCGACGGCCTCGGCGTTACGGTCGTAGTTGGCCAGCCAGTCGAGGGCCGTGCGGCGGTAGTGGTCGCCGCTCCAGCGCCATTCGGCCTCGACTGCGAACAGGTCGCCGAAGCTGTGGATCAGCCGGTGGCTGGGCATGATGCCGCCGGTGAAGAAATGCTGGGCGATCCAGTCGTCCTGGTCGCCGACGTCGAAGCGGTAGGGGTGGTCCCTGTGCGTGAAGACGTGCAGGAAGAGTCTTCCGTCCGGCGACAGCCACTGTCGGGCGCGTCCCAGCAGGGCGCGCCAGTTCGACATGTGCTCGAACATCTCGACCGAGACGATCCGGTCGAAGCGTTCGCCGATGGCGAAGTCGTTCATGTCCGCCGTGATCACGCGCAGGTTCGACAGCCCGCGCGCGGCGGCCTCGCCCTCGATGAAGCGCCGTTGCGAGGCCGAATTCGACACCGCGACGATCCGGCTCGCCGGATAGCGCTCGGCCATCCAGAGGCTGAGGGAGCCCCAGCCGCAGCCGAGCTCCAGCACCGTCTGACCATCGGCCAGGCCGGCGTGCAGGCAGGTCTCAGCGAGCGCCCTGGCCTCGGCCTCCGCCAGGGTGTCGCCGGGCGCGTAGAGGCACGAGGAGTATTTGCGGTGCGGGCCCAGGATCAGGCCGAAGAACTCCGGCGGCAGCTCGTAGTGCTGCCGGTTCGCCGCGTCGGTGGCCAGGGCGATCGGCGCACGCTCCATCGCGCGGGCGAAGGCGGTCTCCGGGGCGGCTTCGGCCTCCAGGCGGCGGCGGGTGCGGTTGACGAGGTAGCCAACGCCCAGGCGCGCCAGCGCGTCCGGGATCGGCGCCCGCTCGGCGGCGCGGGCGGCAAGGCCGGTCAGGCTCATGGCTTGGCTCCTCTCGCCTAGATGCGGATGAAGCGGTGGAACAGCTTCGCGGTGAAGCTCACCGGCACCAGGTAGTCGTCGGTGGCCACGAGGCAGACGCAGTCCCCGTCGCGGGTGACCTTCGGCTCGTGGCTGATCGTCTCGTCGCTCTCGGCGAAGTCCCCGGCCCGGTAGATCCGGCCGCCGTCCTCGAAGGCGCCCTTCACCACGCAGAGCAGTTCGCTGCCCCGATGGGTGTGCATCGGCACGGCGATGCCGGCGCCGATGCCGAGCAGGTAGCTGCGGGGGCCGCCTTTGCGGTCTCCGTCGACCATCGCCACCCAGACGCCGGGCGCCATCCAGCGCCGGGAACGGGCGGCGGCGAGAATCTGCGACGGCACGCGGATCCAGTCTTCCGGCCCCTGGGCCGCGGCGGCGGGTGCGGCCGGCGACGGGACCTCGATGGCGGCCAGGGCGCGCGCCAGAGCATCCTGCGCCATGGGCGCCGGCTCGATCGTGGAAAGCAGGGCCCCGCCGACCGCCTCGGCCAGACGGACCTGCGCGCGGCAGGCGGGGCAGGCGCCGACGTGCGCGGCGACGACGGCCGCCGGTCCCTCGGCCAGCGCGCCGCGCGCCAGGTCCAGGAGCCGCGCCTCGGAAGGGTGATGGCTGGGCGCTGTCATGCCAGGTCTCCCAGAAGCCCGCGGAGCCGTCCCATGGCGAGGCGCAGGCGCGACTTCACCGTCCCCAGCGGCAGGTTCAGCTGCTGCGCGATCTCGGAATGGGGCCGGTCGGAGAAGAACGACAGCCGGATGACCTCGGCCTGCTCCGGCGGCAATTCGCCCAAGGCCTGGCGCACGCGCACCTCGGACTGAAGGGCGGCCAGGGCGACGTCCGGCGTCGGTTCCGCCTCCGGCGCGGCGGACGGGTCGTCGAGCAGGTCGGCGGAGCGCACGCGGCGCGCCGCGTCGATCCTGAGATTGCGGGCGATGGTGAAGATCCAGGTCGAGGCCGCGGCCTTGCCGGCGTCGAACGACGCGGCCCGGCGCCAGACCGTCAGCAGGGTCTCCTGGGCGAGTTCCTCGGCCAGCGCCGGCTCGGCGCCGAGCCTCAGCAGGTAGCTCTTCACCCGCGGGGCGAAGTGGCCGAACAGGGTGGCGAACGCCGCCCGGTCGCCGTGCCCGGCGATCCGCTCGATCAGCGTTCCGAAATCCTCGGCCACGGTGGCGCCGCTCACGACGGCGACCCGGCCGGGCCGCGGGGCCGCACGCGGATGACGTCGATGGTCCAAGGCGAGCGCATGCATGCCCCTCATTACGCTGGTCCGCCGGGATCGGATCAGCCGCCGCGCTCAGCTGCGACCGGTGATCCGTTCGCCGGCGCCTCACGTAGAGCCTGGGCGAACGTGAGGGAACCGTCCAGCGCGTCGACTCGGGGACTGTCACGCCTTGAACAAGCCGCCGGGGGCCGAGCCCATGAAGATCGCCGTGATCGGGCAGGGCGTGGCGGGGATGTCCGCGGCGTGGCTTCTGTCGCAGCGCCACGAGGTGACCGTGTACGAGGCCGAGCCGCGCTTCGGCGGTCACAGCCACACGGTCGAGGCCGGCGGCCCGCAAGGGCCGATCCCCGTCGACATGGGCTTCATCGTCTACAACGAGGCCAACTACCCCAACCTGGCAGCGCTCTTCAGGCATCTCGACGTGGAGACGGCGTTCACGGACATGTCCTTCGGCGTGTCGCTGGACGACGGCGGGCTGGAGTACGCCTCGACGGACCTCACCACCCTTTTCGCCCAGCCGCGGAACCTGCTGCGCCCCCGGTTCTGGTCGATGCTGGCCGACGTCGTGCGCTTCTGCCGCCACGCCCCCGGCCATGCCTGCGCGCTGGACGCGGATATGACCAGCCTGGGCGACTACCTCGGCGAGGCCGGCTATTCGCGCGCCTTCCAGGACGACCACATCCTGCCGCAGGCCGCGGCGATCTGGTCGGCCTCCGTCGACGCCGTCCGCGATCTGCCGGCGGCCGCCTTCATCCGCTTCTTCGAGAACCACGGACTGCTGAAGATCCTCGACAAGCCGCTCTGGCGGACGGTGGTGGGCGGCAGCCGCGCCTATGTGCGCAAGCTGACGGCCGGGCTTGCCGCGAACGCCCGGCTGGGCGTGGCGGCGACCGGCGTCCAGCGGATCGGCGACGGGGTGCTGGTGCGCGACGCCCGCGGCCAGGTCGATTGGTACGACCAGGTCGTGATCGCCTGCCACGCCGACCAGGGCCTGGCGCTGCTCGACCGCCCCACGGCCGCGGAGCGGGACATCCTGGGCGCCTTCTCCTACACGCCGAACGAGGCCGTGCTGCACGCCGACGCGGGCTTCATGCCCAAGCGGCGCAAGGCCTGGTCCAGCTGGAACTACCTGGGCGGCGCCGGCGAGGCCGGCCGACGGCGGCTGTGCGTCACCTACTGGATGAACCTGCTGCAGGGCCTGCCCCGCGAGCAGCCGCTGTTCGTGACCCTCAATCCGGTGCGGCCGCCAGACCCGGCGACCGTGATCCGCACCGAGCACTACCGACACCCCCTGTTCGACGCCGCCGCCCTGCGCTCGCAGAAGCGCCTGTGGTCGCTGCAGGGCGAAGGCGGGGTCTGGTGGTGCGGCGCCTACTTCGGCGCGGGCTTCCACGAGGACGGCCTGCAGTCCGGGCTGGCGGTGGCCGAGGCCCTCGGCGTGGTCCGCCGGCCGTGGACGGTCGCCGGCGAGTCCGGCCGGATCCATCTCGGCCCGGCGCCGCCCACGCCCGCGCGCATCTCCGAGGCCGCCGCATGAGCGAAGCCGGCGCGCTGTACGAGGGGACCGTGGTCCACCAGAGGCTGGAGCCGCGCCGCCACCGCCTGAGCTACCGCCTGTTCCAACTGCTCGTCGACCTCGACGCCCTGGACGCGCCCGGCGCCCGGCTCCGCTTCTTCGCCCACAACCGACCGGCGCTCCTGAGCCTCTACGACCGCGACCACCTGTCGGGAGACGCCGCCCCACTGCGCCCGCAGGTGGAGGCTCTGCTGGCCGGGGCCGGCGTGGCGTTCGACGGCGGGCCGATCCGGCTGATGTGCCTGCCGAGGGTGCTCGGCTACGTCTTCAACCCGCTCAGCCTCTACTACTGCCACAGCCGCGACGGGGCGCTGGCCGCCGTGGTCCTGGAGGTGAACAACACCTTCGGCGAACGCCACGTCTATGTGCTGGCCGCCCCGGCGGGCGGCGGCGACCGCGTCGTCAGACTGGGCTGCGCCAAGGCGTTCTTCGTCTCGCCGTTCCTGGGCCTCGACATGACCTACGACTTCCGTCTTGCGGTCCCCGCGGACCGTGTGGCGACGGCGATCGTGGCGCGCGGCCCCGACGGAACGCCGGTGCTGTCCGCGGCTTTCGAAGGGGCGCGCCGAACGCTGGACGACAGGGCGATCGCGTCCGCGATGCTGCGCCACCCGCTCGTGACCTTGAAGGTGATTGCAGCCATCCACTGGGAGGCCGCCAAGCTGTTCGCCAAGGGCGTCGGGCTGCGCGCCAAGCCGGCGCCCGGATCCGCGGTCACCGTCATCGGCCGGACGGCGGAACGCGCCGTCGCCTGACTACCGGCCCGGAGACCGAGCCGGCAGGAGCGTCTCGAGCAGCGGGTTGGCGAAGCGTCGCTGGGCGACGATGGCGTAGAACCGCTCGGCCAGGCCCTCGATCCGATGCAGTTCGGCCAGCACCCCGCTCTTCAGCTCGTCGCGGACCACGATCGGCGGGACCAGGGCCAGGGCCTGCCGCTCCCGGGCCAGCAGGCGCAGCATGGCCATGTCGTCCACTTCCGCCATGACGGCCGGCCGGACGCCGGCGAGGTCGATGAGCCGGTCGAACGCCGCCCTCAGCTCGCTGCCGACGCTGGGCAGGAGGATGGGCGCGTCCTCCAGATCCTCCGGGAAGCGGAACGGTCTTGACCGCTGGCGGCCCACGATGCTCGCGGGCGCCTCGTCGATCAGGCGGCTGCGCAGGGCCGAGCGGGCGTCCTGAGGCGCCGGGCTGTTGGCCAGCACCACGTCGATCACGTGCGCTTCCAGGTCCTGCAGCAACTCCCGCATCGATCCCGAACGCACCACGAGCTCGACGTCGTCCCGGCCGACGAGCGGGCGCAGGAACTCCAGCTGGAAGTTCCGCGACAGGGTCGGAATCGCGCCGACCCTCAGGACCTTGCGGTCCAGGTCCGGACGTCCTCGAAGCGCGCTCAGCAGCTCCTCGCCGGCGCTGAAGATGGTGTCGGCGTAGTCCAGCGCGACGCGGCCGGCCTCGGTCAGCCGCAGTCGCTTGCCGAGGCGCTCGAACAGCGGGTGGCCGATCTGCTGCTCGAGTTTCTGCAGCTGGATGGAGAGCGCCGAGGGCGCCACGTTGAGCCGCTCCGCAGCCCGGGCGAGCCCGCCCTCATGGGCGATCGCCCAGAAATACCGCAGGTGGTTGTAGTTCAGCTGGGCCATGCCGCTATTTCTACAAAAGCGAACGATGTGGTTCAAACAATGAATTTCCGAGAACGTCTCTTCGTGCATAGAAGGTCGGTCGCCTTCGCCACGGAGACGACACATGGCCCTCACGTTGTGGCTCGCCGCGCTTGCGCCGCTTGCATTCCTGATCGTCGCGCTCGCGCCCGAGCGCGCGGCGCCGATCCTGGCGACGTCCCGGCCAGCGGCCGTGCTCTCGCTGTCGGCCAGCCTGGTCGGCCTGGCGGCCGCCCTCCTGCTCGGTCCGGCCTCGACGCCCCTCGCCGGTGTGGCCGGGCTTGGGTTCAGCGTCAGGATCGAGGCGCTCAGCGGCGTGCTGGCCACCCTGATCGGGGCCATCGGCCTGATCGTGGTCGCCTACAGCCGCAACTACCTGGCCGGTGACCCGCGCCAGGGCGTTTTCGTCCGGACGCTGTGCGGCGCCCTCGGCCTGGTCCAGGGCCTTGTGCTGTCGGGCAACCTCGGCCAGGTCGTGGTGTGCTGGATCGCGACGAGCCTCTGCCTCGGCCGGCTGCTGCTGTTCCGCGGCGAGCGCCAGGCCGCGGTCCTGGCCGCGCGCAAGCGGTTCCTGGTCAGCCGCCTTTCCGACGTCTGCCTGGCCGCCGCCGCAATCCTGCTCTGGTCGTCCTGCGGCAGCGGCGACATCGCCACCATCCTCGCCGCGGCCAGGCACGCCGCCGGCCCCGCCTGGGGCGCGGCCGCGATCCTGCTGGCGCTGGCGGCGGCCCTGAGCTCGGCGCAGCTGCCGTTCCACGGCTGGATCCTGGAAGTGATGGAGACCCCGACGCCGGTCTCGGCGCTGCTCCACGCCGGGGTCGTCAACGCGGGCGGGTTCCTTATCCTGCGGTTCGCGGGCGTCGTCGCTGCGTCGCCCGAGGCCATGGCGCTGCTCATCGTCGTGGGCGCTGCGACGGCGCTCTTCGGCTCGCTCGTCATGCTGGCCCAGTCGTCGGTCAAGGTCGGGCTGGCCTACTCCACCATCGGCCAGATGGGGTTCATGCTGCTGGAGTGCGGACTGGGCGCCTTCCCCGCCGCGCTCCTGCACATCGTCGCCCACGCGCTCTA
>DASZQQ010000093.1:0-15916 GCA_035549595.1 Caulobacteraceae bacterium | reverse complement strand
GCATCTACGTCCACGCCGGCCTGGCGCCGAAGACCCCGCTGGGCCGGCAGAGCGAGGACGTCTGCCTGTGGATCCGCGAGCGCTTCCTGCGCGCCCGGCCGAAGGACCTCGAGGCGCACGTGGTGCACGGCCACACGCCGGTGTGGGAGGGCAAGCCGGACTTCACCTTGCCCGAACTCCTGCCGCACCGGACGAACCTCGACACCGGCGCCTTCGCCTCCGGCGTCCTCACCATCGGCGTGTTCGACCCGGCCGAGCCCGGCGGTCCGGTCGAGGTCCTGCGCGCCGTCGGCCCCGCCTGGACCCGCGCCCAGGCGGAGAAGGCGGGGGCGTAAGAACCGGGGACATGATCCCGTCGCAGACGGGTTCGTGTCCCCATCCAGTCGTCCCGGCAAGGGGACACGATGCCTGGCGGCATCATGTCCCCGATGTCACCGCCCGGTGAACTTCGCCGGCCGGCGTTCCAGGAAGCTGGCGACGCCTTCCTTGTGGTCCTCGGACTTGAAGCAGGCCGAGAGGGCCTCGACGTGCGCCGTCATGTGCTGGGCGACGTCGCGCTCCAGCCCCTGCCAGACCAGGGCCTTCATCCGCTTCAGCGAGAACGGCGAGGAGGCGAGGTAGCGCCGCGCTTCGGCGAGCGCCGTCTCCATCACCGCCTCCGGCTCGACCACCTCGGCCGCGTAGCCGATCGCCTTGGCCTCCTCGGCGCTGAGGAAGTCGCCCGAATAGAGCAGCCGCAGCGCCCGGTGCGGGCCGATGATGCGCGGCAGCAGCCAGCTGCCGGCGCCGGTGTCGGGCACCAGGCCGCGGTGAGCGAAGTTCCAGGCGAAGCGGCTGCGGCTGGAGACGATGCGCACGTCGCACTGGCTGGTGAACTCCGCGCCCATGCCGACGGCGACGCCGTCGATGGCGCCGATCACGGGCTTGGGGCAGGCGACCAGCGGCCACCAGCGGTGCTCCTCGTCGGCGCGGCCGCGCACGCCGCGCGTCTCGCCGGGCACGGTGGCAAGGTCGGCCAGGTCCGTGCCGGCGCAGAAGGCGCCGCCGGTTCCGGTGACGATCAGCACGCGCACGGCGTCGTCGCGACCGGCCTCCGCCACCTTCTCGATGAAGGCGCCCAGCATGGCGTAGGTCATGGCGTTGCGCTTGTCGGGCCGGTCGATGGTCAGGGTGGCGATGCCGTCGCCGTCGACGGCGTAGCGGATGTGGTGCGCGGTCATGTCCTGGGCTTCTCTCTTCTTTCTTGGGCCTTGGTTCTCGGAGTGGGCGGCTACTGCGTCCCGGGCAGCAGGGCGCCGACGACCTCGCTGAGCGCCGGCCCGATCTCGTCGTGCAGCGCCAGGTCGGCGAAGTCGTCCTGGTCGGTCGGCTCGCGGTTGACGATGGCCAGGCGCGCGCCGCGCCGCTTGGCGATCAGCGGGAAGGCCGCGGCCGGATAGACCACCAGGGACGAGCCCAGCACCAGGAAGAGGTCGCACGCCTCGGTCTCGGCCTCGGCGCGCATCATCGGCTCCTCGGGCATGGCCTGGCCGAACGAGATGGTGGCGGTCTTCACGATCTGGCCGCAGTCGCGGCAGGCCGGGATGACGCCGCGCTCGAGGAACGGGCCCTTCAGGTCTTCCAGCTCGTGGCGCAGGCCGCACGCCAGGCAGGTGGCGTAGCTGGCGTTGCCGTGCAGCTCGATCACCCGGCCGGCCGGCACGCCGGAATCCTGGTGCAGGTTGTCGACGTTCTGGGTGATCACCGCCGAGACCTTGCCGGCCGCCACAAGGCGCGCCACGGCATGGTGGCCGGCGTTCGGCTCGCGGCCCGTCCAGCCCGCGCGGCCTGTGAAGGCCCGCGTCCAGGCCTCGCGCCGGCGCTCCTCGGCGGCGACGAAGTCCTGGAACTGGATCGGCTTCATCCTGCTCCAGACCCCGCCGGGGCTGCGGAAGTCGGGGATGCCGGACTCGGTGGAGATGCCTGCGCCGGTGAACACCACGGCGCGCCGCGCCTCGGCCAGCAGCGTCCTCAGTCTCTGGCGCCCCGGCGTCATCGGCCCAGCGACTCGCGGAAGAAGGCCACGCCCTCGGCCCGCGCCCGCGCTGCGGCCTCGGCGTGGACCGCCATCAGCACCGGACCGCCCGCGCCCTTGTGCGCGAACGGATCGACGATGGTCTGAGCCGGCAGGTCACGGTCGAAGCCGTGACCGGCGCCCGGGTGGGTGATCCCGCGCACGACCTTGCGCGAGGCCTCCGGCAGCCGCGCCAGCAGCTGGTCGAGGCCGTCAGGGTCGTCGTAGGCGTCGGCGTCGCCGGCCTGGATCAGCACCGGCGCGCCGGTCAGGTCGGCCAGGGAAAAGCCGCTCGGGGTCTCGTACGACCAGCAGACCGGATACATCGCCATGTGCGCCGCGAAAGGCGGACCGCCGCCGCCGAGTTCCGCCGCCGCGCGCCGCGTCGCCGCCAGCAGGGTGACGACCCCGCCCCAGGAGAAGCCCATGATCCCGGTCCGCTCCGGATCGATCTCCGGCTGGGCGGCCAGGAAGCGGCGCGCGGCGAAGGCGTCGGGCAGGGTCGAGGGCACGGACCTCGGCCGCGCCGCCGCGCCGCGGGCGGTCCCGCGCGCGGCCCACATGTCGATCTCCAGCGTGGCGATGCCGGCCGCGTTCAGGGCGGCGGCGTGGAAGTCGCCGCGGCCGTCGACGCCGTCCGAGCCGTGGCAGATCACCACCGCCGGCGCCGCCTTCGGCCGGGCCTGGCCCTCGCCGATCGCCGGAACGCGCAGCTTCCCCGCCACGGTGAGGGAGGGCTCCGCTCCGGTCTCGAACGCCACATAGGCCGTCTTGAAGATCACGCCGGTTTGGCCCCCTAAAGACGATGGAGCGTCACCGTCGAACAGGCGCCGCTGGGGAAAGCCATAGGATGATCACCCTCTTTCACTGCTTCAACGCCCGCTCTTTCCGGCCGCTGTGGGCGCTCGAGGCGCTCGGGCTCGACTCCGAGCTGAAGATGCTGCCGTTCCCGCCGCGTGTGCGGGCGCGCGAGTACCTCCAGGTCAATCCGCTCGGCACCATCCCGGCCTTCATCGACGGCGAGACGCGCATGACGGAGAGCGCCGCCATCTGCCAGTACCTGGCCGACCGGCACGATCCCGGCGGCCTCGGCGTGCGGCCCGACGAGCCCGACTACGGCGCCTACCTGAACTGGCTGCACTTCGGCGAGGCGACCCTGACCTTCCCGCAGACCCTGGTGCTGCGCTACCGCCGCCTCGAGCCGCCCGAGCGGCGCGCCGCCCAGGCCGCCGACGACTACGCCAAGTGGTTCCTGGCCAGGGCCAAGGCCGTCGGCCCGGCGCTGGACAAAGGCTACGTCTGCGCCGGCCGCTTCACCGCCGCCGACATCTCCATGGCCTACGCCTTCCTGCTCGCCGGCCAGGTCGGCCTCGCCGACGACCTGCCCGAACCGGCCAAGGCCTACTGGGCCCGGATGAAGGCCGAGCCCAGCTACGCCAAGGCCCAGGAAAAACAGCGCGCCGTCGCCGAAGCGCAGGGCGTGCCGACGGGTTGGTGAAGGGGGCATAGCCGGGGACATGATACCGCAGGGATCGTGTCCCCCTCGTGATCCAGAAGGGGGACACGAACCTGTCTGCGACAGGATCATGTCCCCGCTAGTGGCGAAGGCTCAACCCGACTCGGAACGTGCGCGGCGGGCCGTAGCTGTAGACGCCGTCGGCGGTCTGGCCGGTCTGGACGGCCGCGTCGGAGACGTTGTCGGCGGCGGCGTAGACCTCGGCGATGCTGGTCAGGCGCCAGCGGGCCTGCAGGCCCAGGGTCGTCGCCTTGCCCAGGCGCCGCGAATTGATGTCGTCCTCGAACCGCGCGCCTTCGTAGCGCACGTCGGCCCTCAGCGTCAGGCGCGGGACCGGCCGCCAGTCCGCCGTCCCGACCAGGGTCAGGGTCGGGGCCTGGGCCGGGCGCTTGCCGGTCAGCTGCGGCGCGGCCGAGCCGCCGTCAACGCGGGCGTGGGTCCAGGCGCCCGAGGCGGTCAGCGTCACCGTCTCCAGGGGGTGCCAGTGCGCCTCGCCCTCCAGACCCCAGGCGTCGATGCGGCCGGCGTTCTGGCGCTGGCGCAGGGTTCCGCCGGCGGGCACGAAGCCGGCGATCGGGAAGGTCCCCGGGCCGACGCCGATGGTGACGTTGGTCACCGGGTCCTGCAGGCGGTTGAAGAAGCCGGTCAACGACCAGCCGGCGGCCCTTGCCTCCTGGCCGGCGCCGATCTCCGCGCCGTAGAGCCGCTCCGGCTTCAGCGTCGGATTGGACTCGGTGATGTCGTTGCCGACCCGGAACGGCCGGTGCAGCTCGTTCAGCGTCGGCGGGCGGAAGCCGGCGTAGGCCGCCGCGCGCAGGAAGCCGTCGCCGCCGACCTCGCGCCGGGCGGCGAGCCGCGCGGTCGGCAGGGCGCCGTGGCGGTCCGGCGTCGGGTCGTTCAGGGTCACCGCCCCGGTGGCGAGGTCGGTCTCGACGCGGTGCGCGTCGCTCGACGACCAGTAGTCGACGCGGGCGCCGGCGCTGAACAGCCAGGGGCCGTCGTGGCGGTCGCCCTCCAGGTAGGCGCCGGCGACCAGGGTGCGCCCGCCGGCGACGCGGCCGCGGGTAAAGGCGCCGGACATGTAGCGGAAGTGCTCGCGCGACTCCCCGTCAGCGGCGCGCAGGTCGCCGCCGGCCTCCCAGTCGAAGCCGCCGGCCTCGCCGCGCACGGCGGCGTTGACGCCCCAGCCGATGGTCGGCGTGCGGTACTGGTCGTTGGCGGGGGTGGTGAAGCTGCGGTCCGCGGCCACGGCCACGGAGCGGTTGCGAAGGTCGCTGCCGCGCACCCAGCCCTGAAGACGCCAGCCCAGCGCGTCGGGGGTGGGCTGGGCGACCAGGGTCAGGCTGGCGAACTGGCCGCGGGCGCGGGAGTTGGCCCCGACGAGGCCGGCGTCGCGGCGCTCCTCGAACGCCCCGGCGCGCAGGGAGGCGACCGCCCGGCCGATGTCGGCCTGGGCCCTGGCCGCGAAGCTCCAGCTCTCCAGCTTCAGCGGATCGTCGGCCGCGCCCCGGCGCTCGCGCACCGGGGTCCAGCCGTCGTCATGCTCGTAAGAGCCCGTCACCAGCAGGTCGACCGGGCCACCGGTCTCCGCCGCCCCGGCCAGGCGCCGAAAGCCCAGCGAGCCGGCCGAGACGTCGGCGTCGTAGCCGGCCCCTGAGCGCTCCTCCAGCGCGACGACGCCGGTGAGCGCTCCGGCGCCGTACGGCCCCGCGCCGGCCCCGCGCACGACCTTGATCCCGGAAAGGTCCTCGGACGGCAGGCCGGTCCAGATCACCCAGCCGCCGAACGGGTCGTTCTGCGGTACGCCGTCCAGGGTCACCAGGGTCCGCCCGGCGCCGGACGGGGCGAAGGCGCGCAGCGACATGCCCTGCGTCGTCGGGTTGGCGCCCTGGCTGGAGGTGCGGCGGAAGAGCGAGGCGGCCGGCACGCTCGCCAGCGCCTCGTCCAGCCGCTCGCGCGCCTGCAGCACGACGGGGTCGACCCGCACCACGGAAAACGCCGCCTCACCCGGGGCGTCCGGCAGGCGCGGCGCCTGCACCACGAGCGTCGCCACGGCCGGCGGCTGGTCGACGGCCATCCGGCCCTCCTCCCTCCTGAAAAAGCGGGCGGACGTTAGAGCGAGCCGTCCGCTTCGGGAAGCGCGCCGGAAAGCCGGGCGACGGGCGTACAATGATCCGAGGCGGGGCCGGTCGAGGTCCCGCTCGGACGGGGAGGCCAGGCCATGAGCCTGCAAGAGGCGGCCATCGCCGCCAACCGGTTCGGGCTCGGCGCCCGGCCGGGGGACCTGAAGACCATTTCCGGCGATCCGCGCGGCTGGCTGAAGGCGCAGCTGACGGCCGAGACCGCCCTGCCGGCGCCGCTCGCGGCCCTCCCCTCGACGCGCGACGACGTCACCGCCTTCCAGCGCTGGATCGTCGCCTCGGGCCTGATCAGGAGCGTCGGCCAGTACCGGGACGGCAAGATCGGCCAGGACGCCGCGGCGATGGCCGCCCACGCGGATACCGCCGATCATCCGGCCATGGCGGGCGATGCGCCGGCGCCGAACACGGCCCCCACCGTGGCCGATTTCACCAGCGGCCGCGTGATCAAGGTCGGCGACCCCGACTTCTCGGTCGAGAAGTCCTTCATCGCCTGGTTCGGCCCGCGCTACGTCCAGGCCGTTTCGGCGCGCATGGAGGTGGCGACCACCACCGACCGGCCGTTCTTCGAGCGCCTCGTGCGCTTTTGGGGCAACCACTTCACGGTCTCGTCGGCCAAGCCCGCGACCCAGGCCATGCCGCCCTCGTTCGAGCGCGACGTCGCCCGCCGCCACGTCGTCGACCGCTTCGGCGCCATGCTGCGCGCCTCGACCCAGCATCCGGGGATGCTGGTCTACCTGGACAACTACGTGTCGGTGGGGCCCGACGCCTTCCTTGTGAAGCATCCGGGCTTCCTGCCGGCCGCCTTCCGCGCCCAGCTGAAAGGGCTCAACGAGAACCTCGCCCGCGAGATCCTGGAGCTGCACACGCTGGGCGTCCGCAGCGGCTACACGCAAGGCGACGTCACCACCTTCGCCAAGATCATCACCGGCTGGACGATCAAGGCGCGAGGGGAAGGCCAGGGCGAGACCGGCCTCTTCAACTTCGTCCCGGGCCTGCACGAGCCAGGACCCCAGACCATCCTCGGCGTCACCTTCGACCAGGGCGGCGTCGACCAGGGCGAGGCCGCGCTCGACATGCTCGCGCGACGGCCGGAGACGGCGAGGTTCATCGCCACCAAGCTCGTCCGCCACTTCGTCGCCGACGACCCGCCGCCGGCGGCGGTGGACAGGATCGCGGCGGTGTTCCGCGACACCGACGGCGACCTGAGGGCGGTCAGCGCCGCCCTCGTCGACCTGCCCGAGGCCTGGAGCCCGGCGCCGGCCAAGGTCAGGCCGCCGGAGGACTATGTCGTGGCCACCGTGCGCGCCCTCGGCGGGCCGAAGCTGAACGGCGTGCAGCTGACGGCCCTCTTCTCGCGCATGGGCCAGAGGCCCTACTACGCGGCCGGGCCCAACGGCTGGTCCGACGTCGGCGCCGACTGGATCGGGCCCGACCCGCTGTGGAAGCGGCTGGAGTTCGCCTCGGCCGTCGGCGCGGGCATGGCCAACGCCGGCGCCAGCCCGATCACGGTCGCCGAGGCCTGCCTCGGCCCTTCGCTCACGTCCCAGACCCGCGAGGCGATCGCCAAGGCCGAAAGCCCGGCCCAGGGCCTGGCCCTGCTGCTCGTCAGCCCCGAATTCCAGAGGAGGTAAGGCGATGTTCGACCGCAGACAGGTCCTGGCCGGGCTCGCCCTCGCGGGCGCCGCCGCGCCCCGCTTCGCCTTCGCCGCCGAGCCCACGGACCGGCGCCTGGTGGTGGTGATCCTGCGTGGCGCGATGGACGGCCTCGCCGCCGCCCCCGCCTGGGGCGACCCCGACTTCGAGCGCGCCCGCGCCGGCATCGCCCTGCCGAAGCCCGGGGAGGCGGGCGGGGGCCTCGCCCTCGACGGCTTCTTCGGCCTGCACCCGGCGCTGACGGGCCTCGCCGGCCGCTACCGGAAGAAGGAGTTGGTGGTCCTGCACGCGATCGCCTCGCCCTACCGCGACCGCTCGCACTTCGACGCCCAGAACCTGCTCGAGAACGGTTCGCCCAGGCCCTATGGCCTCGACGACGGCTGGCTGAACCGCGTCCTGGGCGGCCTGCCCGCGGGAACGAAGGCGGGGCGGCGAGATCTCGGCGTGGCCGTCGCCGCCTCGATGCCGCTGGTCATGCGCGGCCCGTCGCCCGTGACCTCGTGGTCGCCGTCGATCCTGCCCTCGCCGGACGCCGGCCTCCTGGCCCGCGTGCAGGCGCTGTACGGCGAGACCGACCCGGCCTTCGCCAAGGCCCTGGCCGAGGCGGCGGACGCTCAAGCCCAGGCCGAAGGCATGGGCAGAGCCGAGGACAACTTCCCGGCGCTGATGACGGCGGCGGCGAAGTTCCTCAAGGCGCCGGACGGCCCGGCGGTGGCGATGATCGATTCCACCGGCTGGGACACCCACGCCGGCCAGTCCGGCCCCTACGGCGCCCTCAGCCGCAACCTCAAGGGCCTGGACGCCGGCGTCGAGGCCCTGGCCACCGGGCTCGGCGACGAGGCCTGGGGGCGTACCGCTGTGGTCTGCGTCACCGAGTTCGGCCGCACCGTGTCCATGAACGGCACCGCCGGCACCGACCACGGCACGGCGGGCGCGGCCTTCCTGGTCGGCGGGGCGGTGAGGGGCGGGCGCGTCGTCGCCGACTGGCCCGGGCTGAAGCCGGGCGACCTCTACGCCGGCCGCGACCTGAAGCCGACCACGGACCTGCGCAGCCTGTTCAAGGCCGTCCTGCGTGACCACATGGGCGTCGAGCCGGCGCACCTGGAGCGCGTCGTGTTCCCCGATAGCGCGAGCGCCGGGCCGCTGGATGGGCTAATGCGCTCCGCATGAGTCACAGACGTTTCCGCCTCGCCCTGCCCGTCGGCCTCGTGGCGGCGGGGTTCGCCATCGGCCTTGCCGGCGCCGCCGAGGGCGGCTCGCGCCCGTCCGGCTTCACGGTGATGAAGATCTGCAAGCCCGACATCAAGGAGCATTGCCCGCACATGCGGCCGGGCTCGTCGGCGCTGAAGCGTTGCCTGAAAGACAACTTCTCGGGCCTCAGCGCGCCGTGCCAGGACGTCATCAATCGCTACGAGGGCAAGGCCTCCGACAAGCCTCCCGAATAGCGCCGATTTTTCAACGGGTTCCCGGAGACCGAAGATTCTTCGTGAAATTTCGGGGATCGCGGGTTGTTTCCGTCCGTATCGTTCCGGGTTCTCGGAAGCCGCGCCAACGTGTACAGCACTGGAGCCGACCAAATTCCTTCGGCCCTACGTTCTATGGATGCGCACTATGCCTAGCGGAAAAGTAAAGTGGTACAACGCCAGCAAGGGGTTCGGTTTCATCGAGCCTGACGACGGCGGAGCGGACGTGTTCGTACACGTTTCCGCCATCGAGAGGGCCGGCCTGACGGGCCTGGCCGAAGGCCAGCCGGTAGACTTCGAGCTCGAGCGCGATCGCCGCTCCGGCAAGACTTCCGCGGGCAATCTGATCGTCACCGGCGAGGCGCCGCCCTCGGCCGGTCGCAGCAGCTTCGGCGGCGGCGGCGGTGGCGGCTTCGGCGGCGCGCCCCGTGGCCCGCGTCCGCCCCGTCCGATGGGCGGTGGTGGCGGCGGCGGCGACCGCGTCACCAGCGGCTCCGGCGAGGGCACGGTGAAGTGGTTCAACGCCACCAAGGGCTTCGGCTTCATCCAGCCCAACGGCGGCGGCGGCGACATCTTCGTGCACATCTCCGCGGTGGAGCGTGCGGGCCTGACCGGGCTCAACGAAGGCCAGTCGGTGTCCTACGACCTGGAAGCCGACCGCCGCACCGGCAAGACCTCGGCCACGAACCTGCGGGTTCACGGCTGACGAGCGGCCGCTGCGTTCAGCAGCGGCGCCGATGAGGTAAGGCCCGCGCCCTCCGGGCGCGGGCAGACCTTTCCTGCGTCTGACGACGGCCCATGTTGCCGTGCGTCTGGACCGCCCCTGCGCGCCTGTGCATTCCTTCCCGTCAACGAACAAGGGGAGGATGCGCCGATGGCGGGGTTCTCGGGCCTGGGACTGCACCTGGGCAACATAAGCCGGCTGTCGCACGCGAAGTCGCGGTCGATCAGTCCGGAGAACTTCACCGGCGAGAAGGGCAAGGGCGGCATGTCCGTCGACGGCCCGGCCGCCAACGCCGCCCGCGGCCTCGGCCAGGGCTGGAAGATCTCGCCCTACATCGTCATCGAGCCGGGCGCGACGGCGGACCTGGCCGACATCGAAGGCTCCGGCGCGATCCAGCAGATCTGGATGACGCTCGCCCGCGGCAAGTGGCGCCACTCGATCCTGCGCGCCTACTGGGACGACCAGGAGCAGCCGTCGATCGAGTGCCCGACCGGCGACTTCTTCGCCTGCGGCTGGGAGAAGTTCGCCCAGGTCTCGTCGCTGGCGGTGTGCGTGAACCCCGGCCGCGGCTTCAATTCGTACTGGGAGATGCCGTTCCGCAAGCGCGCGCGGCTGACCATGACCAACCTCGCGGCGGAGCCGCTCGTGGTCTACTACCAGATCAACTACGCGCTCACCGACGTGCCCGAGGACGCGGCCTACTTCCACGCCCAGTTCCGGCGCACCAACCCGCTGCCCTACAAGGACGTCTACACCATCCTCGACGGGGTCAAGGGCCAGGGGACCTACGTCGGGACCTACATGGCCTGGGGCGTCAACAACGCCGGCTGGTGGGGCGAGGGCGAGATCAAGTTCTACATGGACGGGGACAACGAGTTCCCGACCATCTGCGGCACCGGCACGGAGGACTACTTCTGCGGCGCCTACGACTTCGACCCCGGCGTCATCGAGCGCGACCGCAAGAGCGCCTACGTGGAGTTCACCACCCCCTACGCCGGCCTGCCGCAGGTGATCCGCCCGGACGGCGTCTACGCGTCGCAGACCCGCTTCGGCATGTACCGCTGGCACATCATGGACCCGGTCCGGTTCGACGAGGACCTGCGCATCACCATCCAGGCCCTAGGCTGGCGCACCGAGAAGGACCGCCGCTACCTGCCCCTGCAGGACGACATCGCCTCGGTCGCCTACTGGTACCAGACCCTGCCCACCGCCCCGTTCCCGGCCCTGCCGGACAAGGACTACCTCGAGGTGATCTGAAGGGCGGGGACGTGATGCCGAAGGGATCGTGTCCCCCTTGGCTGGCGAGGCGTCGAGCAGGGGACACGAACCCTGTCTGCGACAGGGATCATGTCCCCGGTCTCGCGTGTCCCGTCGCCGCCCTTGCGATCCCGAGCGGCCGGGCCGAAGTTGACGTCTCCTGACGTGGAGTGCGGCGGCGTGTCGGTGACCGACGACCTGGAAGTACGGGCGGTGCGGCTCAATCCGGCCGACAACGTCGTCGTCGCGCCACGCCGCATCCCGGCCGGCGCGCGCGTCGCGGGCGAGGTCGCCGCGGCCGAGGCCATCCCCTCGGGCCACAAGATGGCCACGCGCTCCATCCGCTCCGGCGAGGCGGTGCTGAAGTACGGACAGGTGATCGGCCAGGCCACTGCCGACATCGCTCCGGGGGCGCACGTGCACACGCACAACCTCGCCGTCTCGGACCTGCGCCAGGCCGCCTCGCCCCGGCCCGCGCCGGTCCGCCAGGAGCGGCCGCGCACCTTCATGGGCTATCGCAGGGCCGACGGCCGCGTCGGCGTGCGCAACCACGTCGCCATCCTGACCTCGGTCAACTGCTCGGCCACCGTGGCGCGGCTGATCGCCGACGAGGCCGAGCGCTCGGGCCTCCTGAGGGCGTTCCCGAACGTCGACGGGATCGTGCCGGTCACCCACGCCAGCGGCTGCGGCATGGCCTCGGCGGGCGAGGGCTTCGACCTCCTGCGCCGCACGCTGTGGGGAACCGCCGCCAATCCCAACTTCGGCGCCGTGCTGCTGGTCGGCCTCGGCTGCGAGGTGGTCCAGGTCGGCCGCTTCGCCAAGGACTATGGCCTCGCCGGCCGGCCCGAGTTCCAGGCCCTGACGATCCAGGAGGCCGGCGGCACGCGGGCCGCGGTCGAGCAGGGCCTCGCCCGTCTCGCCGAGCTGCTGCCCCTGGCCAACGCCGCCACGCGCACGGAAGTCCCGGCCGGCGAGCTCGTGCTTGGCCTGCAGTGCGGCGGATCCGACGCCTGGTCGGGCGTGACCTCGAACCCGGCGCTCGGCGACGCCGCCGACCGGCTGGTCGCGCTCGGCGGCACGGTGATCCTCTCCGAGACGCCCGAAATCTACGGCGCCGAACACCTGCTGCTCGCCCGCGCGACGCCGGAGGTCGGCGACAAGCTGAAAGCCCGGATCGCCTGGTGGGAGGCCTACACCGCCCGCCATGGCGCGACGATGGACAACAACCCCTCGCCCGGGAACAAGGCCGGGGGCCTGACCACCATCCTCGAGAAGTCCCTGGGCGCCGTCGCCAAGGCCGGCGCCTCGCCGCTCGCCGACGTCATCGAATACGCCGAGCCGCTGAAGAGGCGCGGCCTCGTCTTCATGGACAGCCCCGGCTTCGACCCCTGCTCGGCCACCGGCCAGGTGGCCTCGGGCGCGACCATGATCGCCTTCACCACCGGCCGCGGCTCGGCGTTCGGCTGCAAGCCGTCGCCGTCGATCAAGCTCTCCTCCAACAGCGAGATCTTCCGCCGCATGGAGGGCGACATCGACCTCGACTGCGGCCCGATCGCCGAGGGCGCGGCTACCGTCGCCGAGACGGGCGAGGCGATCCTCGATTACCTGCTTCAGGTCGCCTCCGGCCGCCCCAGCAAGAGCGAGGCCCTCGGCTACGGCCTCTCTGAGTTCGTCCCCTGGATCATCGGCGCCACGATGTAGGGGCCCCCGGCAGGAGCCGAGTATGGACCGAGACGACAGCGTCTTCACGGGATCCATCCCGGATCTCTACGACCGCTACCTCGGGCCGATCCTGTTCGAGCCCTTCGCCCTCGACATGGCCGCGAGGTTCGCCGGTTTTGGCGGCGCGATCCTCGAGACGGCGGCCGGCACCGGCCGGCTGACGCGCGCGCTCGCGGCGGCCGCGCCGCAAGCGGCGCTCGCGGCGACCGACCTCAACCAGCCGATGCTGGACCGCGCCGCGGCCCTGGTCACCGCCCCAGGCGTCCGCTGGCGGCAGGCCGACGCACAGGCGCTTCCGTTCGAGGATCGCAGCTTCGACGCGGTGGTCTGCCAGTTCGGCGTGATGTTCCTGCCCGACAAGCTCGCCGGCTTTTCCGAAGCGCGACGGGTGCTGAGGCCCGGCGGCCGGTTCGTCTTCAGCGTCTGGGGCGACCTCGCCGAGAACGAGCTCTCCGTGGCGCTGCAGGAGGCCCTGGCGCGTCTCTTCCCGGACGACATCCCGCAGTTCCTGCCGCGCAGTCCGTTCGGCTACCACGACGAGGACGAGATCGGCGGAGTCCTGGCGGCCGCGGGCTTCGGGGCCGTGGACACCGAGACCGTCACCCGGGTCGCCGCCGCAGAGTCCGTGGGCCACTTCGCCGTCGGCCAGTGCATGGGCTCACCGCTCCGGGCCGAGATAGAGGCCCGCCTGCCGGGCGGCCTGGACCGGACCGTGGAGGAGGTCACCCCATCCTGGCCGGGCGCTTCGGCGACGGCCAAGTGGCGACCAAGGCTCAGGCCCTGGTGGTGACTGCGGCGCGATAGCAGGTCAGGATTGCCAGGCATGCGGACCATCGGCGCGATCATCGGGCTGGCTGCCGGTCTTGGCTGTTCGGCGGAGGCCTGCGCGGCCGACTTGGCGGCTCTCACGCCCGGCCAGAGGCAGAGGGCCGAGTGCCTGGTCTCGTCGCTGGGCGCGATCCGGCAAATCTCCAGGCCGAGCCTCACCGTGACGGACGATCCGCGGCTGCACGTCATCCTGCGCTACGACTATCGCCACCGCCACACAGGCAAGGTGGATGAGGCCGGGCCCTTCGACGTGACTGGTCTGCTCACGCCAAATCCCAGGCGCACCGTGCGCCTTCCGGGCGTCGTGGCTCTGGACCGGAACGACTTCTACCGCGGCGTCTTCCAGGTCTGGGATATCTGGCAGAGCCGATGTGGAATAGGCGCGCAGGTGGTCGCCATCGGCGGCTCCGACGCCGTGTTCACCGGGATGCCGGATCAGCGCTAGGCCCGGTCGAGCGGCGT
The DNA here is from genome assembly GCA_035549595.1 of Caulobacteraceae bacterium. Taxonomy (GTDB): domain Bacteria; phylum Pseudomonadota; class Alphaproteobacteria; order Caulobacterales; family Caulobacteraceae; genus Acaudatibacter. Next base: position 2,097 of record DASZQQ010000093.1, on the reverse strand, counting down.
CGAAACCTGCGTCTCGTTCGGCGGCGTTCCATGCGGGCGTCTCTGCCTCAAGCGCCGAACCCTATGAAGGAAGTACGTGCTCCTAGACGGACTGAGGTAGCGGTCGCCCGCCCCCTTGCCTGACCCCGCGCCAGCCTGGAGAGATGCGGCCCATGAGCGACAAGACCTATCCCCTGGCCGGCCTGAAGGTGCTGGACCTTTCGCGCGTGCTGGCCGGGCCGTTCGCCGGGCGCATGCTCTCGGACCTGGGCGCCGACGTGGTCAAGGTCGAGCCGCCGGACGGCGACGTGACCCGCACCTGGGGCAAGGTGATCTCCAACCTGCCCGGCTACTACCACCAGCAGAACGCCGGGAAGCGCAACATCTCGATCGATCTTCGGGCCCCCGGCGCGCGCGAGCTGGTGCTGGACCTGGCCCGCAAGGCCGACATCCTGATCGAGAACTACCGCCCCGACGTGATGCCGCGGCTCGGCCTTGGCTGGGACGTGCTGCACGCGGCCAACCCGCGCCTGATCATGCTGTCGATCTCGGGCTTCGGCCAGGGCGGGCCGGAATCGCACCGGCCGGCCTATGCGCCGATCGTCCACGCCGAGATCGGCCTGATGGAGCGGGCCTCGCGGCGCGGCAAGATCCCCTACCGCGACCTGCCGCTGTCGGTGGCCGACACCAACGCCTCGCTGCACGGCCTCGTCGGCCTGCTCTCGGCCGTGATCATGCGTGAGCGGACGGGCGTGGGGCAGCACATCGATATCGCCATGGTCGACGCCACCGTCGCCACCGACGATCAGCTGCACTACGACCTCGAGGGCTCGGAAGCCTCGGCCCCCCTGCCCAACGACACCTGGGAGACCGGGGCGGGTCCGATCCTGGTCTCGGGCGACTTCCGCTACCTGTGGCGGCTCCTGACCTCGAAGCTCGGCGTCGCCGAGCCGGCCACCGAGGGCGTCGACCTCGACACCAAGATCCGCCTGCGCCGCGAGGCGGTGCGCGACTTCATGGCCTCGCTCGCCACCTGGGACGAGGTCGAGAAGGCGTTCCACACCATGAACGTCGCCTGGGGCAAGGTGCGGCCGGCCGCGGCCTTGCGCGAACAGCCGACCCTGAAGCACCGCGGGGCCATCGTCGACGTCGACGACCGGGCCGGCGGCGTGCGGCCGGTCACCCAGTCGCCGTACCGGTTCTCGGGCGCCAGGAGCGGCGTGCGCGGACCGGCCCCGCACCGCGGCGAGCACAACGCCGAGGTGCTGAAGGACTGGCTCGGCCGCTCGGACGCGGACGCCGAGGCCCTGGCCGCCGCTGGCGTGCTGACCGCCGACGAGGCGACCCTGAAGGCCGCCGAGCCCACTGGCTGACGCTCCCGGGAGCGGCTAGAAATTCCCCGATTGGAAAAGACGTATTTTCTTTAGGGAGATTTTCGATGCCGGCGGACGATCACGCCACAATTGCGCCTGCCGGGTCGGGCGAGCGCTACCTGCAGGGCCTCACCGCCTCCGGGCTGCGCGCCTTCAACGACACCTTCCATCGCCTGGTGGACGAGGGCCAGCTCGCCGGTGTCGTCACCCTGGTCGCCCGGCGCGGCGACATCGTGAACTTCGACGCCTATGGCGTGCTCGACGTCTCCGCCGACCCGACCGTGGCGGTCCGGCGCGACAGCATCTTCCGTCTCGCCTCGATGACCAAGCCGGTGATCGGCGCGGCGATGATGATGCTGTGGGAAGAGGGCCGGTGGGGCCCCGACGATCCCGTCGCCCGGCATATCCCCGCCTTCGAGGGCCTGCAGGTGAAGCGGCGCGACGGCGCGCTGGAGCCCCAGGCCAGCCCCATGACCATGCGCCAGCTGATGAGCCACACGGCTGGCTTCGGCCGCCAGGGCGACTACGCCGATGCGAAGCTGCGCGACGGCGACCTGCAGGCGATGATCGACCGGCTGGCCAGGCTGCCGCTCGCCTACCAGCCGGGGACCGAGTGGCGCTACAGCCCCAGCGTCGACATCCAGGGCTATGTCGTCGAGCAGCTGTCGGGCCAGTCTCTGGACGTGTTCCTGGCCGAGCGCCTGTTCGGCCCGCTCGGCATGGAGGACACCGGCTTCTGGGTTGA